>NZ_SMKJ01000112.1:0-19299 GCF_004348615.1 Micromonospora sp. KC207 | reverse complement strand
CCCGCGACCCGCCCAGCTTGTGCATCTCCTCCCGATTGTGGCGAAATGGAGCGCTTTGCTCGCCTAGACTCCCTCCATGACCGGAGCAGAGCAGGCGGGCGGCGTGCCGCCGGACGACGAGGCGGCGGAACTGGTCGCCCAGCTCAGAGAGTTGGCCGGCGCGAATCCCGCCGACGTCCGTCGGGTGGTGGCCGACGTGCTGGCCGCGCTCGACCGGGTGCCCGGGAGCGCGCTGCGCGAGCATCTGCCCGAGTCGATCCGGGCCGACGTTGGGCTTGATGCCCCCGCCCCCGCCCCGCGCTGACCGCTGAAGTGGACCTTGGTGGCCCTCACCTCGACAAGTTAGGGCCACCTAACCGGGCGTGGGTGTTACGCCGGTCATAGACTCCTCCCGACTGGCTTGTGAAGCATTTCACGAGCATGCGGGAGGAGGCGCAGATGACCGCGGTGGAGAACGACGCCGACGTGATCGTCGTGGGCGCCGGTCCCGGCGGCTCGGCGACGGCGTACCACCTGGCGCGGCACGGCGTACGGGTACTGCTGCTGGAGAAGACCGAGTTCCCCCGGGAGAAGGTCTGCGGCGACGGGCTGACCCCGCGCGCCGTCCGGCAGCTCATCCGGATGGGCGTGGACACCTCGCCCGAGGCGGGTTGGCTGCACAACCGGGGCCTGCGGGTGATCGGCGGCGGCATCCGCCTGGAGCTGGACTGGCCCGACCTGGCCAGCTTTCCCAGCTACGGACTGGTGCGCACCCGGCTGGACTTCGACGACCTGCTCGCCCAGCGCGCCGTCTCGGCCGGGGCGAAGCTGCGCACCGGCGTCACCGTGGCCGGCCCGGTGCTCGACGCCGACGACCGGGTCGTCGGCGTGCAGGCCGAGGTAGGCCCGGAGAAGGAGCCCGCCACCTTCCGCGCGCCGCTGGTGGTCGCCGCGGACGGCGTCTCCGGCCGCTTCCCGCTCGCCCTCGGGCTGGCCAAGCGGGAGGACCGGCCGATCGGTGTGGCCGTCCGGCGGTACTACCGCTCGCCCGCCAAGCACGACGACGACTACCTGGAGTCCTGGCTGGAGCTGCGCGGCAAGGGCAGCGACGCGCTGCTGCCCGGCTACGGCTGGATCTTCGGCCTCGGCGACGGGCGGGTCAACGCCGGCCTCGGCATCCTCAACTCCTCCACCGCCTTCGGCAAGACCAACTACCGGCGGCTGCTCACCGACTGGCTGGCCAACACCCCGGAGGACTGGGGGATGACCGACGAGGCGAACGCCGAGGGGCCGATCCTCGGCGCGGCGCTGCCAATGGGCTTCAACCGGGTGCCGCACTACACCCGGGGCGTCATGCTGGTCGGCGACTCCGGCGGCATGGTCAACCCGTTCAACGGCGAGGGCATCGCGTACGCGATGGAGTCCGGCGAGCTGGCCGCCGAGGTCGCGGTGCAGGCCCTCGCCCGGCCGGCCGGCGCCGAGCGGGAGCGGGCGCTGATGGCGTACCCGCAGGAGTTGAAGGCCCGCTTCGGCGGCTACTACCGGCTCGGCGGGATCTTCGTGAAGCTGATCGGCCGTCCGGAGATCATGCGGATCGCCACGAAGCACGGCATGCCGCACCCCGCCCTGATGCGCTTCGTGCTCAAGTTGCTGGCGAACTTGACCGACCCGCGCGGCGGGGACGCGATGGACCGGGTCATCAACGCGATGACGAAGGCGGCGCCAGCCGTCTGAACGAACGGTCGGCTGGTCGACGACGACCCGCCGGCCGGCAGGGATCGACCCCCGCCGACAGCCGTCGTGAGGGACGTGAATAGTGTGATTTTGGCCCACCACCGCCGAGGGCAGGGAAGGACGAGCAGGAGACCACGATGACGCTCTCGCCTTACGCACCCATTGTCGGGCTGTTCGCCCTCGCCGCGGCGTTCTCGCTGTTCTCCGTGGCCGCCGCCCGCTTCGCCGGCCCGCGCCGGTACAACAAGGCCAAGCTCGAGGCGTACGAGTGCGGCATCGAGCCCAGCCCGCAGCCCGTCGGGGGCGGCCGGTTCCCGGTCAAGTTCTACCTGACGGCGATGCTCTTCATCGTCTTCGACATCGAGATCATCTTCCTCTACCCCTGGGCGGTCTCGTTCGACGCCCTGCCGATCTTCGGCTTCGTGGAGATGGTCCTGTTCATCGTCGCGGTCTTCGTCGCGTACGCCTATGTGTGGCGGCGCGGCGGCCTGGACTGGGACTGAGGGAGGTACGTCAGATGGGTATCGAGGAGAAGCTTCCCGCCGGCGTCCTGCTCACCTCCGTGGAGAAGCTGGTCAACTGGTCGCGGAAGTCGTCCGTCTGGGGCGCCACCTTCGGCCTGGCCTGCTGCGCCATCGAGATGATGGCCGCCGGTGGCCCGCACTACGACATGGGCCGCTGGGGCATGGAGGTGTTCCGCGCCTCGCCCCGCCAGGCGGACCTGATGATCGTGGCCGGCCGGGTGAGCCAGAAGATGGCCCCGGTCCTGCGCCAGATCTACGACCAGATGGCCGAGCCCCGCTGGGTGCTGTCGATGGGCGTCTGTGCCAGCAGCGGCGGCATGTTCAACAACTACGCCATCGTGCAGGGCGTCGACCACATCGTCCCGGTCGACATGTACCTGCCGGGCTGCCCGCCCCGGCCGGAGATGCTCATCGACGCGATCCTCAAGCTCCGCGAGAAGATCATGTACGAGCCGCTGGGCCCGAACGGCCGCAAGATGCTCCAGGCCCGCCAGGAGCGCGGTGACGTCCCCGTCGTGCCGTACGGCTCGATGCCGTCGTCGTACCGCAACGACAAGGCCCGGCGCGCCGAGTGGACCCGGGCGGTCCGCGAGGGGCGGGAGGAGCAGTTGCGGATCGAGAACTGGATGAACGCGCAGCACCACCTCCACCCGCACGGGGGCCCAAAGTGAGCGCGAGGAGTGCAGCGGAGCGGAGCCCCGCAGTCGCGATCGGAGGGCAGGCACAGTGACGAGCGACAGGAACAGCACCGGCGGCGTGCCCGTACCGGTGACGCCGGCCGGCGCCAGCAGCGGCGCCCCGGCCGAACACCCGCCGTCCAGCCCGGCCGGGCGTGGCATGTTCGGCACCCACGGCACCGGCGACGTCTCCGGCTTCGGCGGCCTGGTGCGCCAGCGCCAGCCGATCGAGGAGGCCCCCCGGCCGTACGGGGGCTACTTCGACGAGGTCCGCGACGCGCTGGAGGAGGCGTACCCGAACTTCGGCGACGCGATCGAGAAGGTCGTGGTCGACCGGGGCGAGTTGACCCTGCACGTGCGCCCGGAGCGGATCGCCGAGGTCTGCCAGGTGATGCGCGACGATCTCGCGCTCCGCTTCGAGCTGTGCTCCTCGGTGTCCGGGGTGGACTACCTCGGCGCGGACGAGCGCCGGCTGCACGTGGTCTACCAGCTCACCTCGATGACCTACCGCCGCCGGGTGCGGCTGGAGGCCGCCGTCTCCGCCGAGGCCCCGCACCTGCCGAGCGTCACCGCCGTCTACCCGACCGCCGACTGGCAGGAGCGGGAGACGTACGACATGTTCGGCATCGTCTTCGACGGCCACCCCAACCTGACCCGGATCCTCATGCCGGACGACTGGGAGGGGCACCCGCAGCGCAAGGACTACCCGCTCGGCGGCGTGCCCGTCGAGTACAAGGGCGCGGAGATCCCGCCGCCGGACACGCGGAGGTCGTACCAGTGAGCGCGAGGAGTGCAGCGGAGCGGAGCCCCGCAGTCGCGATCGGAGGGCCGGCACTGTGACGACGTCGAACTACGCCACCGAGCGCAAGACGACCGAGGGCAAGGTCTTCACCGTCACCGGTGGGGACTGGGACCAGGTGGTCTCCGGCACGGACCCGATCAACGACGAGCGGATCGTCGTCAACATGGGTCCGCAGCACCCGTCCACCCACGGCGTGCTCCGGCTGATCCTGGAGCTGGAGGGCGAGACCGTCCGGGAGGCCCGGTCGGTCGTCGGGTACCTGCACACCGGCATCGAGAAGAACCTGGAGTACCGCAACTGGGTCCAGGGCTCGACGTTCGTGACCCGGATGGACTACCTCTCCCCGCTGTTCAACGAGACGGCGTACAGCCTCGCGGTGGAGAAGCTGCTCGGCATCACCGACGACATCACCGAGCGGGCCACCACCATCCGGGTCCTGATGATGGAGCTGAACCGGATCTCGTCGCACCTGGTCTGGCTGGCCACCACCGGCATGGAGCTGGGCGCGATCTCGATCATGCTGTACGGCTTCCGCGAGCGGGAGTACATCCTCGACATCTTCGAGACCATCACCGGCCTGCGGATGAACCACGCGTACGTCCGGCCGGGCGGCGTGGCGCAGGACGTGCCGGACGACGCGATCGTCAAGATCCGCGAGTTCCTGAAGATGATGCCGAAGAAGCTCAAGGAGTACGAGGACCTCCTCTCCGGCCAGCCGATCTGGGTCGAGCGCACCAAGCACGTCGCGGTGCTCGACGTGACCGGCTGCCTGGCGCTGGGCATCACCGGCCCGGTGCTGCGCTCCGCCGGCCTGCCCTGGGACCTGCGCAAGACCATGCCGTACTGCGGCTACGAGACGTACTCCTTCGACGTGCCGACGCACCCGGACGGCGACGTCTGGGGCCGCTACCAGGTGCGGCTCGCCGAGATCCGGGAGTCGCTGAAGATCGTGGAGCAGGCGCTGGACCGGTTGAGGCCGGGCCCGGTGATGGTGGCCGACCGCAAGATCGCCTGGCCGGCGCAGCTCGCCATCGGCGTGGACGGCATGGGCAACTCGCTGGAGCACGTCGCCAAGATCATGGGCCAGTCGATGGAGTCCCTGATCCACCACTTCAAGCTCGTCACCGAGGGCTTCCGGGTCCCGCCGGGCCAGGTGTACGTCGGCATCGAGTCGCCCCGCGGCGAGCTGGGCGTGCACGCGGTCTCCGACGGTGGCACCCGGCCGTACCGGGTGCACTACCGGGAGCCGAGCTTCGTCAACCTCCAGGCCCTGCCGGCGATGGCCGAGGGCGGCCTGATCGCCGACGTGATCGCCGGCGGCGCCTCGCTGGACCCCGTGATGGGTGGTTGTGACCGGTGAGCGCGAGGAGCGAGCTTGCGAGCCCCGCAGTCGCGAACGGAAGGCGACTTTCATGAGTGTTTTCACCGAGCAGACGCGGGAGCGGGCGCGCGAGATCATCGCCCGGTACCCGGCCGACCGGTCCCGGTCGGCGCTGCTGCCCCTGCTGCACCTCGTGCAGTCGGAGGAGGGGTACGTCTCCCCGTCCGGCGTCGAGTTCTGCGCCGAGGTGCTCGGCCTGAACAAGGCCCAGGTCGGCGCGGTCGCCACCTTCTACACGATGTACAAGCGCAAGCCGACCGGCGACTACCTGGTCAGCGTCTGCACCAACACCATGTGCAACGTGCTCGGCGGGCAGGAGGTCTACGACACCCTGGCCGAGCACCTGGGCGTCGGGCACGACGAGACCACCGCCGACGGCACGGTCACCCTGGAGCACGCCGAGTGCCTCGCGGCGTGCGACTACGGCCCCGTCATGACGGTCAACTACGACTTCTTCGACGGCGTCGACCCGCAGACCGCGCTCGGCGTGGTCGAGGAGCTGCGCTCCGGCGGCCGGCCGATGCCGACCCGGGGCGCCCGGCTCTGCACGCTGAAGGAGATGTCGGTGCAGCTCGCCGGCTTCGCCGACGAGCGCGAGGGAGCGGTCGCCGACGGCGGTCCGGGCGAGCCCACCCTGCGGGGCCTGCGACTGGCCGAGCAGCACGGCATCTCGGTGCCGGGCTACGACCCGAACACCCCGATCCGGAGCAAGGCCGAGGCCGACCGGGCCGCCGCCGAGGCGAAGGCACAGGCGGACGCCGACAAGGCCGCCGCCGAGGCCGAGGCGAAGCGGGCCGAAGCCGCCAAGGCCCAGGCCGCCGGGGTCGCCGCGAACCCGCCGGCCAGCGACGCCAAGCCCGCCGGCGACGACGCCGACGCCCAGGAGCGCTCCCTCAAGGAAGCGGAGGCCCAGCAGTGACGACTCCCCGGCCGGAGACCCTGGCCAAGCTCACCCCGGTGCTCACCAAGCGCTGGCTGTCGCCGGACGCCTGGCGGGTCGGCACCTACGAGAAGCTCGACGGCTACGCAGCCCTGCGCAAGGCGCTCAAGGCCCACCCGGACGACCTGATCCAGCTCATCAAGGACTCCGGGCTGCGCGGTCGCGGCGGCGCGGGCTTCCCGACCGGCCTGAAGTGGGGGTTCATCCCGCAGGGCGACGGCAAGCCGCACTACCTGGTGGTCAACGCCGACGAGGGCGAGCCGGGCACCTGCAAGGACCTGCCGCTGATGACCCACGACCCGCACTCGCTGGTCGAGGGCGTGATCATCGGGTCGTACGCGATCCGGGCCAGCCGGGCGTACATCTACATCCGGGGCGAGGCCGTGCACGCCGCGCGCCGGCTGCGCAACGCGGTCCAGGAGGCGTACGCCAAGGGCTATCTCGGGCGCGACATCCTCGGCTCCGGGTTCGACCTGGAACTGGTGGTGCACTCGGGCGCCGGGGCGTACATCTGCGGCGAGGAGACCGCGCTGCTGGACTCGCTGGAGGGCTTCCGGGGCCAGCCCCGGCTGCGCCCGCCGTTCCCGGCGACCCACGGCCTGTACGCCAGCCCCACAGTGGTCAACAACGTCGGCACCATCGCCAGCGTGCCGTACATCGTGCTCGGCGGT
Source organism: Micromonospora sp. KC207 (assembly GCF_004348615.1). Taxonomy (NCBI): domain Bacteria; kingdom Bacillati; phylum Actinomycetota; class Actinomycetes; order Micromonosporales; family Micromonosporaceae; genus Micromonospora; species Micromonospora sp. KC207. Next base: position 12,591 of record NZ_SMKJ01000112.1, on the reverse strand, counting down.
GCCGACTGGTGGAAGACCATGGGCACGGAGAAGTCCTCCGGGCCGATGATCTACTCGCTCTCCGGCCGGGTCGCCGACCCGGGCCAGTACGAGTGCACGATGGGCGTCACGCTGCGCGAACTGCTGGAGCTGGCCGGCGGCATGCAGCCGGGCCACAACCTGCGGTTCTGGACCCCGGGCGGCTCGTCCACCCCGCTGCTCACCGCCGAGCACCTGGACGTGCCGCTGGACTTCGAGGGGGTGGCGGCAGCCGGCTCGATCCTGGGCACCACGGCCACCCAGATCTTCTCCGACCAGGACTGCCCGGTCTACGCGACGTACCGGTGGCTGGAGTTCTACCACCACGAGTCGTGCGGCAAGTGCACCCCGTGCCGCGAGGGCAACTACTGGATGGTCCGGGTCTACCGGCGGATCCTCGCCGGACAGGGCACCCACGAGGACCTGGACACCCTGCTCGACACCTGCGACAACATCCTCGGCCGCTCGTTCTGCGGCCTGGGTGACGGTGCGACCAGCTCGGTGACCTCGTCGCTGAAGTACTTCAAGCAGGACTACCTCGACTACATCGAGGGACGTACCGCGCCGAAGCTGTCGAACAAGCAGCTGGTGGGAGCGCACTAATGACCGACGTAGCGAAGAAGACCGAGACCGTCACGCTCACCATCGACGGCGTCGAGGTCACCGCACCCAAGGGCGCGCTGCTGATCCGGGTCGCCGAGCAGCTGGGCACCGAGATCCCGCGCTTCTGCGACCACCCGCTGCTGGCCCCGGCCGGCGCGTGCCGGCAGTGCCTGGTCGAGGTGGAGGGCCAGCGCAAGCCGGTGGCCTCCTGCACCCAGACCGTCGCCGAGGGCATGGTGGTCCGCACCCAGCTCACCTCGCCGGTCGCCAAGAAGGCGCAGGAGGGGGTCATGGAGCTGCTGCTCATGAACCACCCCCTCGACTGCCCGATGTGCGACAAGGGCGGCGAGTGCCCGCTACAGAACCAGGCGATGTCCACCGGCCGCACGGACTCCCGGTTCCACGAGCACAAGCGGGAGTACCCGAAGCCGTTGCCGATCAGCACCCAGGTGCTGCTCGACCGCGAGCGCTGCGTGCTCTGCCAGCGCTGCACCCGGTTCTCCGAGGAGATCGCCGGCGACAAGTTCATCGACCTGATGGGCCGCTCGTCCGCCGAGGAGATCAACATCTACCGGGACGAGGCTTACGGGGAGGAGGGCGACTCCGGCGACGTCCCGTTCAACTCGTACTTCTCCGGCAACACCGTGCAGATCTGCCCGGTGGGCGCGCTCACGGGCGCGCAGTACCGGTTCCGGGCCCGCCCGTTCGACCTGGTCTCCAGCCCGAGCGTGTGCGAGCACTGCTCGGCGGGCTGCGCGCAGCGCACCGACTGGCGGCGCGGCAAGGTGACGCGCCGGCTGGCCGGCGACGACCCGCAGGTCAACGAGGAGTGGAACTGCGACAAGGGCCGCTGGGGCTTCCAGTACGCCCGCGCGTTCGACCGGCTCACCACCCCGCTGGTGCGCGACGCCGAGACCGGCGAGCTGCGCGAGGCGTCGTGGAGCGAGGCGCTGACCGTCGCCGCCGAGGGGCTCGCCGCCGCCCGGGACTCCGCCCGGGGCACGGCGGTGCTGACCGGCGGCCGGCTCACCGTCGAGGACGCCTACGCGTACGCGAAGTTCGCCCGGGTCGCGCTGCACACCAACGACATCGACTTCCGGGCCCGGCCGGTCTCCCGCGAGGAGTCCGACTTCCTGGCCAGCTCGGTCGCCGGGCGCACCGACGTCACCTACACGGACGTGGAGAACGCCCCCGCGGTGGTGCTGGTCGGCCTGGAGCCGGAGGAGGAGTGCCCGATCCTCTTCCTGCGGCTGCGCAAGGCGTACCTGAAGAAGACGCTGACGGTGTACGCGATCGCGCCGTTCGCCACCCGTGGCCTGGAGAAGCTCGGGGCCAAGCTGGCCCGGGTGGTGCCGGGCGAGGAGGCGAGCGTGCTCGCCGAGCACGCCACGGTGGCCGAGGCGCTGAGCACCCCGGGCGCGATCCTGATCGTCGGTGAGCGGCTGGGCGAGGTGCCCGGCGGCCTGTCGGCGGCGGCGGACGTCGCCCGGCGTACCGGCGCGAAGCTGGCCTGGGTGCCGCGGCGCGCGGGCGACCGGGGCGCGGTCGACGCCGGCTGCCTGCCGAACCTGCTGCCCGGCGGACGGCCGGTCACCGAGCCGGCCGCCCGGGCCGAGCTGGGCGAGGTGTGGGACATCCCGGCCGGCGTGATCCCGAGCCAGGCCGGCCGGGACACCGACGCGATCCTCGCGGCGGCGGCCGGCGGTCAGCTCGGCGCGCTGGTGGTGGCCGGGGTCGACCCGGCCGACCTGGCCGACCCCCGGCTGGCCGAGCAGGCCCTGGACGCGGTGCCGTTCCTGGTCAGCCTGGAGCTGCGGATGAGCGCGGTGGCCCGCCGGGCGGACGTGGTCCTCCCCGTCGCCCCGGTGGCCGAGAAGGCCGGCAGCTTCCTGGACTGGGAGGGGCGGCTGCGCCCCTTCGAGGTGGTCCTGCACACCTCCGCGATGACCGACGGTCGGGTGCTGGACGCCATCGCCGCGCTGCTCGACGTGCGGCTCGGCACCGGCGACGTGCTCAGCGTCCGTCGTGAGCTGGGCGGCCTGCCGCCGACCCGGGCCGACCGGCCGTCCGCGCCGTCGGTGCAGCCGGCCACGGTGCCGCAGCCCGGCGCCGGGGAGGCCGTGCTGGCCACCTGGCGCCAGCTCATCGACCTGGGCAGCCTCACCGACGGCGACGAGCACCTCGGCGGCACCGCCCGCCCGCCGGTGGCCCGGCTGGGCAAGGGCACCGCGGAGGCGCTCGGCGTCGCCGACGGTGACCCGGTGACGGTGGGCACCGACCGGGGGGCGATCACCCTGCCGGCGGCGATCACCGAGATGCCCGACGGCGTCGTCTGGCTGCCGACCAACTCACCCGGCTCCACCGTCCGGCGCGGCCTCGGCGCGACGTCGGGTTCGGTGGTGCGGATCGCCGCCTCCGCAGCGACGGAGCCGGCCACGACCGGCCCGGTCGCCGCCGACGCGGCCGGCCGCCCGGGTCCCCTCCTCAACTCCGGGGGTGTTTCCCAGTGAACGCGGTCTACCTCGCGCAGGACCCGACGCTGGCCGACTTCGGCAAGGACCCATGGTGGCTGGTCCTGATCAAGGTCGTCTTCGCCTTCGCCTTCGGTCTGCTGGCCACACTGCTCGGCGTGTGGTTCGAGCGGCGGGTCGTCGGCTACATGCAGGTGCGGCCCGGCCCCAACCAGGTCGGCCCGTTCGGCCTGCTCCAGACCCTCGCCGACGGCCTGAAGATGGCCTTCAAGGAGGACATCCTCCCGAAGGCGGCGGACAAGGTCGTCTACTTCTTCGCCCCGACCATCTCGGTGATCTGCGCGGTCACCGCGCTGTCGGTGGTGCCGTTCGGCCCGATGGTGAGCATCTTCGGCCACCAGACGCCGTTGCAGGTCACCGACGTGCCGGTGGCGGTGCTGGTGCTGCTGGCCTGCTCGTCGATGGGCGTCTACGGCATCGTGCTCGGCGGCTGGGCGTCCGGCTCGACGTACCCGCTGCTCGGCGGTCTGCGCTCCAGCGCCCAGATGATCTCGTACGAGGTCGCGATGGGGCTGAGCATCGTGGCGGTGTTCATGACCGCCGGAACGATGTCGACCAGCGGGATCGTCGCCGCCCAGGGCGACGCCACCCGGCTGACCATCGCCGGCGTCGAGGTGCCGGCTCCCGGCTGGTACGCGATCCTGCTGCTGCCGAGCTTCATCATCTTCTTCATCGCCACCGTCGGTGAGACGAACCGGGCGCCGTTCGACCTCCCCGAGGCCGAGTCCGAGCTGGTCGCCGGCTTCATGACGGAGTACAGCTCGCTGAAGTTCGCGCTCTTCATGCTCAGCGAGTACGTGGCGATGGTGACCATGTCCGCGGTCACCACGACGCTGTTCCTCGGCGGCTGGCGGGCTCCCTGGCCGATCACCCTCTGGGCGGGGGCGAACTCCGGCTGGTGGCCGATGCTGTGGTTCTTCGGCAAGGTCCTGGTCCTGGTCTTCGTCTTCGTCTGGCTGCGGGGCACCCTGCCCCGGCTCCGGTACGACCAGTTCATGCGGCTCGGCTGGAAGGTGCTGCTGCCGATCAACCTGGTCTGGATCCTGGTCCTGTCCGGCCTGCGCTCGATCGAGGGTTGGCAGACCCGGGACCGGCTGCTCGCCACGGGCCTCGGCGCGGGCGTGCTGCTGCTGGTGACGCTGCTGTGGCCGAGCCGCAAGAAGGCGCCGCAGCCGTCGTTGCAGGAGCAGGTCAACAGCCGTCCACACGGCAGCTTCCCGCTGCCACCGATGGACCTGCAAGTGCCACCGAGCCCGCGCACCAAGCGCGTGGTCGCCGAGCGGGAGCCGGCCAACGTCGCCGCCGGCTCGGACTCCAGGGAGGTGTGACGTGGGCGCGATCACCGGAACGTTCAAGGGCTTCGGGGTCACCTTCTCGCACATGTTCAGGAAGGTCGTCACGACCGACTACCCGTTCAAGCCGCCGGTTTCGGCGCCGCGCTACCACGGGCGGCACATCCTCAACCGGCATCCGGACGGCCTGGAGAAGTGCATCGGCTGCGAGCTGTGCGCCTGGGCCTGCCCGGCCGACGCTATCTACGTCGAGGGCGGGGACAACACCGAGGAGAACCGGCTGTCCCCAGGTGAGCGGCATGCGTCCGTCTACCAGATCAACTACGCCCGCTGCATCTTCTGCGGGCTCTGCATCGAGGCCTGCCCGACCCGGTCGCTCACCATGAGCAACGAGTACGAGCTGGCCCGGGACAACCGGCAGGACCTGATCTTCACGAAGGAGCAGTTGCTCGCGCCGCTGCTGCCGGGCATGGAGCAGCCGCCGCACCCGATGCGGCTCGGAGACAGCGAGAAGGACTACTACATCGGCGCGCTGAGCAACCCGGGCACCTCGGCCGGGGCCGAGCACGCGGCCAACAGCCCCGGCCGGTACCAGGTCGAGGAGCACCCCGGGGTGACCTTCCCCGGTGCCGAGCAGCAGGCCCAGCGGGCGGCGGCGGGCAAGGGGGACGAGGCATGACCACGCAGACGGTGCTCGCCGCGGCGGGCGGGGTCTCCGGCGGCGAGGAGGTCACCTTCTGGATCCTCGCCCCGCTGGCGCTGCTCGGCGCGATCGGCATGATCGCCGCGCGCAACGCGGTGCACTCGGCGCTCTGGCTGGTGCTGACCATGCTCTGCCTGGGCGTGTTCTACGTCCTGCAGGCCGGGCCGTTCATCGGCATGGTGCAGATCATCGTCTACACCGGCGCGATCATGATGCTCTTCCTGTTCGTGCTGATGCTGGTCGGCCGGGACGCCTCGGACTCGCTGATCGAGACGCTGCGCGGCCAGCGGATCGCCGCCGTCGTGCTCGGCCTCGGCTTCGCCGGCCTGGTCGGCGGCGGCCTCTACCGGGGGCTCGGCGGCGTCTCGGCGGTCGGCCTGGAGCAGGCCAACGCCGAGGGGAACGTGCAGGGCATCGCCCGGCTGCTGTTCACGAAGTACGTCTTCGCCTTCGAGCTGACCTCGGCGCTGCTGATCACCGCGGCGGTCGGCGCGATGGTGCTGGCGCACATCGAGCGGCGCCGGGAGGACAAGATGGACCAGATCGCCACCATGAAGGCCCGCTTCGCCCCGGGCAACTACCCCGGCCCGAAGCCCGGCCCGGGCGTCTTCGCCACCTCGTCCTCGGTGGCCACCCCGGCCCGCCTGCCCGACGGCCGGCTGACCGAGCGCAGCATCCCGGAGATCCTGCCGGCCCGGGAGCTGACCGCCGAGGAGACCACGTTGAAGGGGACGGACCGGTGAGCGCGCGGAGTGCAGCGAAGCGGAGCGCAGTCGCGAACGAAAGGCTGGCCCAGGCATGACGCCGGACTACTATCTCGTGCTCGCCGCGGTGCTGTTCACCATCGGCGCGGTGGGGGTGCTCGTCCGCCGGAACGCGATCGTGCTGTTCATGTGCGTCGAGCTGATGCTGAACGCGGCCAACCTGACCCTGGTCACCTTCAGCCGGATCAACGGTGACCTGAACGGCCAGATCATGTCGTTCTTCGTGATGGTGGTGGCCGCGGCCGAGGTCGTGGTCGGCCTCGCGATCATCATGTCCATCTTCCGGACCCGGCGCTCGGCCAGCGTCGACGACGCCAACCTGCTCAAGTACTAGAGGGGCCCTGCGGTGGGAGAGATTCTGATGAACGCCCCGGCTGAGCCGGCAGGTGCCGTCGCCTACGCTCCGGCGAGCGGGCTGCTGGGCAGCTTCTGGCTGCTGGTGGCGATCCCGCTGGCCAGCGCGGCGATCCTGCTGCTGCTGGGTCGGCGGGCCGACCGGTGGGGGCACTGGCTCGGGGTGGCCGCGATCGGTGCCTCCTTCGTGCTCGGCCTGACCTACTTCTTCCAGCTGCGTGGCCTGGAGAACAAGTCGGCCGAGCTGAGCCTGTGGGACTTCATCGCCGTCGGCGACTTCAAGGTGGACTTCGGCCTGCTGTTCGACCCACTGGCCGCGGTCTTCGTTCTGCTGATCACCGGGGTGGGTTTCCTCATCCACCTGTACGCGGTCGAGTACATGGCGCACGACGAGGGACGCCGGCGGTTCTTCGGCTACTTCAACCTCTTCGTGGCCGCGATGCTCCTGCTGGTGCTCGGCAACAACTACGTGATGCTGTACTTCGGCTGGGAGGGCGTCGGCCTGGCGTCGTACCTGCTGATCTCCTTCTGGTACGGGCGGCCGAGCGCGGCCACCGCCGGCAAGAAGGCGTTCCTGATGAACCGGGTCGGTGACGCCGGCCTGGCCATCGGCATCTTCATCATGTTCGCCACCCTCGGCACCACCCAGTACGACGAGGTGTTCAACGGGGTCGGCTCGCTGACCTCGACCACGGTGCTGGTGCTCGGCCTGCTGCTGCTGCTCGGCGCGGCCGGCAAGTCCGGCCAGTTCCCGCTCCAGGCGTGGCTGCCGGACGCGATGGAGGGCCCGACGCCGGTGTCGGCGCTCATCCACGCCGCCACGATGGTCACCGCGGGCGTCTACCTGATCGCCCGGTCGAACCCGGTCTTCTCGGCCAACTCGACGCTCCAGCTCGTGGTGGTCAGCGTCGGCGCGCTGACCCTGCTGCTCGGCTGCGTCATCGGCGCGGCCAAGGACGACATCAAGCGGGTGCTCGCCTGGTCGACGGTGAGCCAGATCGGCTACATGTTCCTCGGCGTCGGCCTCGGCGGCGGGGCGTACGCCCTGGCGATCATCCACCTGCTGGCGCACGGTTTCTTCAAGGCCAACATGTTCCTCGGCGCCGGCTCGGTGATGCACGGCATGCACGACCAGGTGGACATCCGCCGCTTCGGTGGCCTGTCGAAGTACATGAAGATCACCTGGATCACGTTCATGATGGGGTGGCTCGCCATCATCGGCCTCCCCCCGCTGTCCGGCTACTTCTCCAAGGAGCCGATCATCGCCGCCGCCTTCTCGCGGGACGACTGGACGGCCTGGCTGTTCGGCGGGGCGGCGCTGCTCGGCGCCGGGCTCACCGCGTTCTACATGACCCGGCTGTTCGTGCTCACCTTCCACGGCCCGAAGCGGTGGACCGAGGACATCGAGCATCCGCACGAGTCGCCGAAGCTCATGACGATCCCGCTGATCCTGCTCGCGATCGGCTCGGTGGTCGCCGGTGGCCTGATGGTGTGGAACGACGGCCTGGCCTCCTGGCTGACGCCGGTGCTGGGCGAGGTCGGCGAGGAGCACCACTCGGTGCTGTCGCACACGTTGATCACGATCCTGTCGCTGGTCGTCACGGTCGCCGGTGCCGGGCTGGCCTGGGCGCTGTTCCGCAACGGCACGGCCACCGAGCCGCAGCCGGCGGGTGTGCTGGTCACCGCCGCCCGGCGCAACCTCTACACCGACGCCTTCAACGAGGCGGTCTTCGAGAAGCCGGGGATCTTCCTCACCCGGGCGCTGGTCTTCCTCGACAACCGGGGCGTCGACGGGCTGGTCAACGGCCTCGCCGCCGCGGTGGGCGGGGGCTCCGGCCGGCTCCGGCGGCTACAGACCGGCTTCGTCCGGTCGTACGCGACGTCCATCCTGACCGGCGCGCTGCTGGTGGTGGCGGCGTTCCTGGCCGTGCAGGCGGGGTGGCTGGCGTGAACGACCTCTCTACGGCCGCCCCCGCCGGCGGACCACGCTGTGACGACGGAGGTAAGGCCGCATAATGTCCAACTTCCCGTTCCTCTCGGTGCTGACCGTGGCGCCGCTGGTCGGCGCGCTGGTCGTGGCCGTCCTGCCGCGCCGCCGGCCGGACCTGGCCAAGCAGGTGGCCTTCGGTTGGTCGCTGCTGGTGCTGGCCCTGTCGGTGGTCATGTGGCTGAAGTTCTCCACCGGCGGTGAGCGTCTCCAGTTCCGCGAGTCGTACACCTGGATCCCGCAGTGGGACGCCCGGTTCACCTTCGCCGCCGACGGCATCGCGCTGGTGATGCTGATGCTGATCGCGGTGCTGGTGCCGCTGGTGATCCTGGCGTCCTGGCACGACGCCGAGTCGTCCAAGCGCTCGGTGCCGGTCTACTTCGCCCTGCTGCTCGTCCTCGAATCCACGATGATCGGCGTCTTCGCCGCCGCCGACGTCTTCCTGTTCTACGTGTTCTTCGAGGTCATGCTGGTGCCGATGTACTTCCTGATCGGCAGCTACGGCGGCCACCAGCGGCAGTACGCAGCGGTGAAGTTCTTCCTCTACTCGCTGGTCGGCGGACTGTTCATGCTGGCCGCGGTGATCGGCCTGTGGGTCGTCGGCGGGAAGACCTTCGACTGGCAGGCGCTGACCCAGGTGGACATCTCCACCGGGACCGAGCGCTGGCTGTTCCTCGGCTTCTTCCTCGCCTTCGCGATCAAGGCGCCGTTCTTCCCGTTCCACACCTGGCTGCCGGACGCCGGTGGGGCCGCCCCCGCCGGGGCCGCCGCGCTGCTCGTCGGCGTGCTGGACAAGGTCGGCACGTTCGGAATACTGCGGTACTGCCTGCCGCTGTTCCCGGAGGCGTCGAAGTGGTTCGCGCCGTGGGCGCTCGCGCTCGGGGTGATCGGCATCATCTACGCCGCGCTGCTGGCGGTCGGCCAGAACGACCTGAAGCGGCTGGTGTCGTACACCTCGATCGCGCACTTCGGGTTCATCGGGGTCGGCATCTTCGCCTTCACCACCCAGGCCGGCACGGGCGCGGTGCTCTACATGCTCAACCACGGCCTCGCCACCGGCCTGCTCTTCCTGGTCGTCGGCATGCTGGTGGCCCGGCGCGGCTCGGCCCTGATCAGCGACTTCGGCGGCGCGGGAAAGCTGGTGCCGCTGCTGGCCGGGGTGCTCTTCTTCGCCGGCCTGGCCTCGCTGGCTCTGCCCGGCACCGCGCCGTTCGTCTCGGAGTTCCTGGTGCTGATCGGCACCTTCACGGTGAACAAGCCGGTCGCGGTGATCGCCACGCTCGGCATCATCCTGGCCGCCGCGTACGTGCTGTGGATGGTGCAGCGGACCACCCAGGGCACCCTCAACCCGGCCCTGGCCGAGGTCGAGCCGATGCGCCGCGACCTCAACCTGCGCGAGAAGGTCGTGGTCGCGCCGCTGATCGCGCTGATCGTGCTGCTCGGCTTCTACCCCAAGCCCGTCACCGATGTCATCAACCCCGCCGTCCGGGCCACCATGGAGGACGTCGGCAGGACCGATCCGGCCCCCGAGGTCGGCCAGGTCGTGCAGGAGGCTCACCGGTGAGCGCGAGGAGTGAACGAGCGGAGCGAGTGAGCCCCGCAGTCGCGAACGAAAGGCGGCACGCGAAGTGACCGAGCTCAAGTTGCCGTCGATCGACTACGCGGCGCTCGCGCCGATCCTGATCATGTTGGGTGCCGCCCTGCTGGGCGTGCTGGTCGAGGCGTTCGTGCCCCGGCGGCACCGGCATCCCGTGCAGCTCTCGCTGGGGCTGCTCTCGGTGCTCGCCGCGCTGGTGATGGTGATCTTCAACGCCGACGACCGGCTGATCACCGCCGGTGGGGCGCTCGCCGTGGACGGGCCGACGCTGTTCCTGCAGGGCGCGATCCTGGTCCTCGCCGCGATGTCGCTGCTGCTCATCGGCGAGCGCTCGGTGGAGCGGGGCGGGGCGTTCGTCGCGCACGCCGCCGTCACCGCCGAGTCGGTGGAGGACCGGCGGCAGGCCGAGGGCAGCAACGGCGCGACCGAGGTCTACCCGCTGGCCAGCTTCGCCATCGGCGGCATGCTGATCTTCGTGGCGGCGAACGACCTGCTGACCATGTTCATCGCCCTGGAGGTCTTCTCCCTGCCGCTCTACCTGCTCTGCGCGCTGGCCCGCCGCCGGCGGCTGCTGAGCCAGGAGGCGGCGATGAAGTACTTCCTGCTCGGCGCGTACGCCTCGGCGTTCTTCCTGTTCGGCGTGGCCCTGGTGTACGGCTTCACCTCCGGCATCCCGGGCCGCCCGGCCGGCGTCGACTTCGCCACCATCCACGCGGCGGTGACCGAGTCCCCGGCCAGCCAGGTGCTGCTCTTCGCCGGCATGGCGCTGCTCGCCATCGGCCTGCTGTTCAAGGCCGCCGCCGCTCCGTTCCACGTGTGGACCCCGGACGTCTACCAGGGCGCCCCGACGCCGATCACCGGCTTCATGGCGGCCTGCACGAAGGTGGCCGCGTTCGGCGCCCTGCTGCGGGTCTTCCACGTGGCGTTCTCCGGGGCGGCGTGGGACTTCACCCCGGTCCTCGGCGCGGTGGCGGTGCTGACGATGCTGGTCGGCGCGGTGCTGGCGGTCACCCAGACCGACATCAAGCGGCTGCTGGCGTACTCGTCGATCGCCAACGCCGGGTACCTGCTGGTCGGGGTGCTCGCGCCGAGCAAGGACGGGCTCGCCGGCACGATGTTCTACCTGGCCGCGTACGGGTTCTCGGTGCTGGCCGCGTTCGCGGTGGTGACCCTGGTCCGCGACGCGGACGGGGAGACCACCCACCTGTCCCGCTGGGCGGGGCTGGGGAAGCGCTCGCCGTTCTTCGCGGCGATCTTCACCTTCATCCTGCTCGCCTTCGCCGGTATCCCGCTGACCAGTGGGTTCATGGGCAAGTTCGCCGTCTTCGCCCCGGCCCTGGACGCCGACCAGGCGTGGCTGGTGGTGGCCGGCGTGCTGACCAGCATGGTGCTGGCGTTCCCGTACCTGCGGGTCGTGGTCATGATGTGGCTGTCCGAGCCGGGGGAGTCCACCCCGACGGTGGCCGTGCCGGGCGGGCTGACCTCGGCGGCCCTCATGATCGGCGTGCTGGCCACGCTGGTCCTGGGCGTCGTGCCGGGCCCGCTGCTCGACCTCGCCAACGGCGCCGCCGAATTCGTCCGATGACCGACGTTTCCCCGCGACGGGGCCGGTACGCGTCAGCGGGCCGGCCCCGTCGCCGTATCCCCCGCCCGGAGCAGGTCGAACGGGTGTGGCATGGTGGATAGCGTGGTGAATCCGGCTGGCGAGCGTTCAGGTGCCACCGGCTCCGCTCGGCGGGGTCGGGGGAGCACGGGTCAGTTCAGCGCGCTCGGCCTCCACTTGGCCGATCCGCGCGTCGAGGCGTCCGTGCTGGGCGTGCTGGAGTCCGTCGAGGCGGAGCTGCGGGCCAGCGTGGCCAGCGCCGACCCGCTGGTGACCGAGGCCGCCCGGCACCTCGTGGAGGCCGGCGGGAAGCGGTTCCGCCCGCTGCTGGTCGCGCTGGGCGCCCAGTTCGGCGATCCGACCGACCCGCGGGTCGTCTCCGCCGCCGTGGTGATGGAGCTCACCCACCTGGCGACGCTCTACCACGACGACGTGATGGACGAGGCCGCCGTGCGGCGCGGCGCGCCGAGCGCCAACTCCCGCTGGACCAACTCGGTGGCGATCCTGGTCGGCGACTACCTCTTCGCCCGCGCCGCGGACATCTCGGCGGACCTGGGGCCGGAGGCGGTGCGGTTGCAGGCGCGTACGTTCGCCCGGCTGGTGCACGGCCAGATCGCCGAGACGGTCGGCCCCCGGAACGGGCAGGACCCGGTCTCCCACTACCTGCACGTCATCGCCGAGAAGACCGGCTCGCTGATCGCCACCTCGGCCCGCTTCGGTGGCCTGTTCGCCGGGGCCTCCGCCACGCACACCGAGGCCCTGGCCGGGTACGGCGAGACGATCGGCGTCGCCTTCCAGCTCTCCGACGATCTGCTCGACATCGCCAGCGAGTCGGTGCAGTCGGGCAAGACCCCCGGCACGGACCTGCGCGAGGGCGTGCCGACCCTGCCGGTGCTCTACGCGCTCGCCTCGGACGACGCCGACGCCGCCTCGGTGCGGCTGCGGGAGATCCTGGCCACCGGCCCGCTCGTCGACGACGCCCTGCACACCGAGGCCCTGGGCCTGCTCCGCGAGTCCCCGGCGCTCAAGCGTGCCCGGGAGACTGTCCGCAGCTACGCGGAGGACGCCCGGGAGCGCCTGGCCACGCTTCCGGACAATCCGTCCCGCCGCGCCCTGGAATCCCTCTGCGACTACATCGC
>NZ_SMKJ01000111.1:0-19502 GCF_004348615.1 Micromonospora sp. KC207 | reverse complement strand
TGCCGGTGACGGCGAGCGCGCAGGCGCGGTGCGTCGGGGCCCGGGCGTACGTCGCGGTGCAGGCGCACAACGGCCACAACGCACCCGTCGACATCACCCTGGAAACCGCCCACGGCACCCGGACGTTCACCGGCGTCGCACCCGGCGCCAACGCCTACCAGTCCTTCAACACCCGCGCGACCTCCGTCGCCGCCGGCACCGCCACCGTCCGAGCCACCGGCACCATCGACGGCACCACCGTGACCACCGTCGCCACCGCCACCCACCCCGCCATCAGCTGCGGCGGGTAGCCCGCCCCGGAACGTCGCCGGCCTCTTCCCAGCGGCCGGGCCGAGCCGTCTGCCGCGCCTCGACCCGGCCGCGTCGAGCAGACCGCCCCGACCGCGGGCCAACCGTCCCACCGGCCCAGAGCAGGGCCCGGTAACCCACAGTGCACGTCAGAGCAGTAAGGAGAGCACCGAGTGAGACAACGCTTGCGAGGGACTACCCGGCGACGGGCCACGGCGATCGCGGCGATCGGCGCCATGCTGGCCGCAGGGCTGGTCGCCACGTCGGCGCCGGTCCAGGCCGCCGACCAGAACCTCATCGTCAACGGAGGATTCGAGGCCGGCGTCGCCGACTGGTTCGTGAACAACGGCAACTCGAGCGACAGCGCGGTGCTGTCGTCGACCTCGGACGCGTACTCCGGTTCGGGCGCAGCGCTCGTCACCGGCCGGGCGACGACCGGGTCCGGACCGATGCAGGATCTCAGCGGCAAGGTGCAGGCCGGGCAGACCTATGCCCTGACGGCCCGCGTGAAGTACGAGAACGCGAACGGGCCGGCGACGAAGCAGTTCTTCGCCACCATGCACTACGGCGGGTCCACCTACACCAACCTGGTCAGCGTGGTCGCGACGAAGGGCCAGTGGGCGCAGTTCAACGGGACGTTCACGATCCCGGCGGTGCAGAACGTGTCGACGGCGCGGCTGTTCTTCGAGACGCCGTGGACGAGCGCGCCGGCCACCAGCCCGGATGTGCACCTCATGGACTTCAAGCTCGACGACGTGTCGGTGGTCGGGGCGGCACCGCCCCCGCCGCCGTCGAAGACCATCGAGGTGGTCGGCAAGCTGCCCGGTGAGCACAACCCCTTGATCGGGCACAAGTTCGGCGCCGACGGTTTCGGCTTCGTGCACGGCGGCCGGGTGTACCTGTACATGACCAACGACACCCAGGGCTACGCCCCCGACCCGGTCACGGGTGTCTCGCCGGGCATCAACTACGGCAGCATCAACCAGATCACGCTGATCTCCTCCGAGGACCTCGTGAACTGGACGGACCACGGCGAGATCCAGGTCGCGGGCCCGAACGGCGTGGCGCCGTTCACCGGCAACTCGTGGGCGCCCGGCATGGCCAAGAAGACGGTGAACGGCAAGGAGAAGTTCTTCCTCTACTACGCCAACGGCGGCGGTTCGAGCAACGTGATCACCGGTGAGTCGCCGCTGGGCCCGTGGACCAGCGAGCGCACGAGCACGCTGATCAACGGCAGCACCCCCGGCGCCGAGGACGTCGCGTGGAAGTTCGACCCGGCTCCGCTGGTGGACGACGACGGCCAGGCCTACCTCTACTTCGGTGGCGGCCCCGCCTCGACGAACATGCCGGCTGCCGAGCGTTTCAACAACCCGAAGAACATCCGGGCGATCAAGCTCGGTGGCGACATGATCTCGACCCAGGGGTCGGCCGTGGTGGTCGACACCCCGGTCTCCTTCGAGGCGGCGCAGGTCTTCAAGCGCGCGGGCAAGTACTACCTGTCGTACTCGTCGCACTTCGGCGGACCCGACTTCGGCGGCAACCAGACGCCGCTGCCCGGCTACCCCGGCGGCGGCCAGATCGGCTACCTGATCTCCGACAACCCGATGTCGTGGCCGAAGGAGACCTACGCGGGCGTGCTGTTCCCGAACCAGTCGCAGTTCTTCGGCGCCGGCACCGGTGGCAACAACCACCAGTCGGTGTTCGAGTTCGGCGGCAAGTACTACTTCACCTACCATGCCCCGACGCTCAACAAGCGCATCAACGGCAACACCACCCAGGGGTACCGCAGCCCGCACATCCAGGAGCTGGCCTTCAACCCGGACGGCACGATTCAGCAGGTCGTGGGCACCTACGCCGGCGTCAACCAGGTCAGGAACTTCGACCCGTACCGCGTCTTCGAGGCGGAGACCTTCGGCTGGAGCAAGGGCATCGCGACCGCGAAGGTCGACGGCGCCTCCGCCCAGTTCGGCACCTCGGCGCCGAACCTGGTGGTGCGTGACATCGACAACGGTGACTGGACGGCGCTGTCGTCCGTCGACTTCGGCACCGACGGCGTCGCCAGCGTGACGGCGAAGGTGCGGGCGCTGGCCGCCGGCGGCCGCATCCAGGTGCGCCTGGACGACGTCGCGGGTCCCGTGGTCGGCACGGTCCCGGTCGACGCGCCGGTCGGCGGGTGGGCCGAGGTTTCCGCCGCGATCAGCGGCGTCAGCGGCGTGCACGACGTCTACTTCACCTACTCCGGCCCCGCCGGGGCGGACCTCTTCGAGATCGACTCCTGGAAGTTCGAGGCCGCGGCCGGTCAGCCCGAGTTGCCGGTGACGGCGAGCGCGCAGGCGCGGTGCGTCGGGGCCCGGGCGTACGTCGCGGTGCAGGCGCACAACGGCCACAACGCACCCGTCGACATCACCCTGGAAACCGCCCACGGCACCCGGACGTTCACCGGCGTCGCACCCGGCGCCAACGCCTACCAGTCCTTCAACACCCGCGCGACCTCCGTCGCCGCCGGCACCGCCACCGTCCGAGCCACCGGCACCATCGACGGCACCACCGTGACCACCGTCGCCACCGCCACCCACCCCGCCATCAGCTGCGGCGGATAGTCACCGACCCCCATCAACCACAGACGTCAACGGAGATCGCATGAACACTTGGAAGCGTAAGCGGCTGTTCGCGGCGGGTGCCGCGGCTGCCCTCCTGGCCGGGACGACGGCGCTGCCGTCACCCGCGATGGCCGAGGACGGTGACGGTGCCGACGTACGGGTGACGGTCGACATCGAGGAGATCCGGGAGCCGGGCGTGCTCGCCCTGTCGGTCGCGGGCGACTCCGTCGCGCTGGCCGAGGACGGCTCGACCCTGCTGGTCCGCCAGTTCGTCGGCACCCTGCCGACGGTGACGGTCACCGACACCCGTACCGCCGACGAGGTGCCGGCCGGCGCGGCCTGGGCCGTGGTCGGCAGCGCGAGCGACTTCGTCAGCAACGGCGGACAGGCACCGATCAGCGCCGGTCACCTCGGCTGGAAGCCGCGGCTGATCGACGGCGGCACCAGCGGATCGGTCACCGAAGGTGACGAGGTCGTAACCGTCCTGGACGAGCCGACCCAGCCCGGCAACAATGTCGGCCTGGCGGACCAGGAGCTGCTGATGTCGACGTACGACTCCGGCGCCGTCGCCGGTGACTCGTACTCCGTCAACGCCGACCTGTACCTGCGCACCCCGGCGGACGTCGCCGCGGGCGCGTACACCTCGACGTTGACCCTGTCCCTGTTCGAATGATCACGCGCGGGGTGGGGCCGGTTGCAGCGGCCCCACCCCGCACCCCGCCGCCGAAGGACACCCGATGATCCGTTCCGCGCCGCAGGCGCTGCCGAGGCTGCTCGCCGTGCTGGCCGCGGTGCTCGTCACCGTACCGGTCGCGCCCACCGGCGCCGGCGCGGAACCCGCCGCACCGAAGCTGACCTGGGCGGTGCAGCCGGCCAACCCGGACGGCCCGGACGGTCGGCGGTGGATCGAGCGCACGCTCGATCCCGGGCAGGTGGTGACGGAGCACCTGGCCGTGCGCAATTTCAGCGACAGCGCCGCGGTCTTCCGACTCCAGGCCGCCGACGGCTACCTCACCGACAAGGGCCGCTTCAACATGCTGCCCTCGGGCGAGGCGTCGAAGGACGGCGGCACCTGGATCGCGGTGCGGAGCACGGTCACCGTCGGCGCGAACGAGACGAAGGTGGTGCCCTTCACCATCACCGTGCCCCGGGACGCCACGCCGGGCGACCACCCGGCGGGCATCGCGGCGTCGGTCACCAGCACCGGCGGCACGGTCGCCATCGAGAGCCGGGTCGGCTTCCGGGTCATGCTGCGCGCCAGCGGCACGGCCACGGCGGCCCTGGCGATCGACGACCTCACCGCCACGTACGCCCACTCCTGGAACCCGTTCTCGCCGGGCACGATCCGGGTCCGGTACGCGGTGGCCAACGACGGCAACGTCTGGGCGTCCGGCAAAGGCCGGGTGACCGTGTCGGAACTGTTCGGCCTCGCCGGGCGGGACACCACGGTCGACGTCGAGGAGCTGCTGCCCGGCGGCAGCCGCACGGCCCAGGCCCGCGTCGGCGGTGTCTGGGGGCTGGGCCCGCTGCGGACGACCGTGGCGGTGACTCCGGCGGCGCTCGGCGGCGGGGCCATCGCCGAGGCCGGGTCGGCCACGGTCACCGTGACGGTCTGGGCGGTGCCGTGGCCGCAGTTGGGCGTGGTGGTCGGCCTCACGACGGCCGCCCTGGCGCTTCGGATGGCCCGTCGGCGGCGTCGGCGGCGGCTCGCCCTGCTGCTCGAACGGGCCCGACAGGAGGGCCGGGCGTCCGCCACCACCGTGGGAGATTCGCCGAGTTGACCGTGGTGACCTTGCCGGCGGCGACCGGTCGGGGGGCAACCCGGGTATGGTTTGGGTGGCGGTGTCGGCAGGCGGTCCTCCGCGATCGGGCACCGTGACCGGGCGTCAGTGCGAACGCCGACTGGAATCGCGGCACGACCCCCCGCGGCCACCCAGGCTCTCCCTCAGCAGAAACAGGAATCCCGCATGACTTCTCATGGTGATGGCCCATCGGCCTTGTTCCTCACCCCGCCGGCGGCCAACGGGCTCGACGAACAGGGCGTGACCTTCGACGGCAGCGAGGAGGCGATGCAACGGCTGCGGCATCCGTTCACGGTGAGCCCGGCCGACCAGGCACACCGGTCGACGCCGGCGACGGACGACCACCCGGGACAGCAGCACTGACCACGGCACCCCGGGCGACCGACCCGACTGTGGTATACATAAACATCTATTAAAGCCTGTCCGATGCCGGGCCTCGGCCCCGCGCCTGCCACCGAGGAGGTCGGGGATGACTCCGCACCGCCGCGTCCTGCGGGCCTGGGGCGCCGCGCTCCTCACGCTGGTCGCCCTGCTCACGCCGCTGACACCGGCGTCGGCCGCGAACACGCTGACCATGCTGGGCGCGGACGTCTCCTCGGTGCAGCGCAGCCTGGACCTCGGCGCGCGGTACTACGACGCCGGCGGGACCGCGCGGGACCCGCTCGACATCCTAATGGGCCTCGGCGTCAACTACGTCCGGCTCCGCGTCTGGAACAACCCCGTCAGCGGCTGGAACAACAAGGCCCGGGTGCTGGCGTACGCGCGG
Source organism: Micromonospora sp. KC207 (assembly GCF_004348615.1). NCBI lineage: Bacteria > Bacillati > Actinomycetota > Actinomycetes > Micromonosporales > Micromonosporaceae > Micromonospora > Micromonospora sp. KC207. The sequence continues at coordinate 14,046 of NZ_SMKJ01000111.1, read as the reverse complement.
GCGGTCAAGGCCAGGGGCCTCAAGCTGATGATCGACTTCCACTACTCGGACACCTGGGCCGATCCCGGCAAGCAGTACAAGCCCGCCGCCTGGGCGAACCACGGCATCGGCCAGCTACAGACCGACGTCCACAACTACACCTACGACGTCTGCTCCAGCCTGAAGGCGCAGGGCACCACGCCGGACAGCGTCCAGATCGGCAACGAGATCAACGTCGGCATGCTGTGGAACGACGGCAGGGTCGTCAACAACGACTTCACCAACCTCAGCCTGCTGCTCAAGGCCGGCTACCAGGCGACGAAGCAGTGCGACAGCGGCACCCAGGTGATCATCCACACCGCCAACGCGGACAGCATGGCCAACGCGCGCTGGTTCTACGACGGGATCGCGGCGAAGGGCGTCCGGTGGGACCTGACCGCCCTGTCCTACTACTGCATGTGGCACGGCACGCTGGCCAACCTGTACAACGTCATCACCGACGTGCGGTCCCGGTACGGCAGGCCCGTCGTCCTCACCGAGACGGCGTACCCGTTCACTGCCGCGAACGCCGACGGCGAGCCGAACTCGGTAAACGGCACCGAGCCCTGCGCCGGCCATCCCGCAAGCTGGAGCGGGCAGGCCACCGAGTTCGCCTGGGTGCAGAACACCGCCCGCGACGCCGGCGCCATCGGCGTCTTCTACTGGGAGCCGACCTGGTACGCCGTCCCCGGCAACGGCTGGGACCCGGCGAACATCAACGGCACCGGCAACCAGTGGGACAACATGGCCATCTTCAACTGGACCGGTCGCGTGAACCCCGACGTCCGCTGGACGCCGTAGCCCGGGTCCCGGCCACCGTGCGGTGGCCGGGACCCGGGCTTCAAGCTTCAGGCGAAGTCGAAAACGAGCGGGAAGGCGAGGACGACGATCCAGGCCCATCCCGCGTACACGGCCAGGTAGCGGGTCTGCCACCGTTCCAGGCGGGCGAACGGCGTGCGGCCACGGACGAAGCTGAGGAACAGCCACGCCGACCAGGCCAGGTTGGTCAGCAGGACGAGATTCTCCCCCAGCGCCGCGGTCTTGTTGGGGCTGAAGCCCCACTCGGTGATCCGGCCGGTGATGGCCAGCAGCACCAGGACGTCGATGATCAGGGCGCTGACGACGAGCGCCAGTTGAAGGCGGTCGAACAGGCCGGGCCGGGCCGCGAGGTCGCGGGCGGAGATGGCGTACAGCAGCAGGCCCAGCACGACGACGAGCAGCAGGTCGAAGAGGATGAGCACGTCGCGCTCGACGTCGATGCCGTTGGTGGTCCAGACGATGGCGACCAGGAAGGCCAGCAGGGTGGCGGCGAACAGCGGCGTGAAGACGCGGGTCAGCACCGGGGCCATGTTCTCGATGACGCTCTGCTTGGCCTCCACCAGCCACGCCGACACGACGACCGCGGCCATGGCGCCGCACGGCAGCAGCCACGAGGTGATGAAGCCCTCGGCATCGATGCCGATGGCCCGGAAGGTGCCGGCGGTGAAGGCTGTGAGCACGCCGCCACCCAGGCCGAGGAGGCTGAGGTAGATCAGCCACTCGCCGGTGAACCGGATGAAGTCCATCCGTCGCCGGTCCGAGCGCCAGTCACCGCCCACGTAGGCGACGCCGACGACCAGCCACAGCGCGAGCGGTAGGTGGATGACCGTGAGCACGAAGGACTGCGAGTCATCGGCGAGCGGGTACACGTTCGCGGCGACCGCGCCGAGGACGAACAGCGCCGCGAGCACCCCGATGACGCGGGCACCGACGCGGCGTTGCCAGGCGAAGTACGCGGCCAGCGCCGGCAGCGAGAAGAGGCTCAGGTTGCGGGCGTAGAAGCCGGCGTCGTCGTCGTTGGCCAGGTCGAACCCGAACCAGCCCGGCACCTTGATCGCGAGCGCCGCGACGACCGCGCAGAGCACCATGACGGGCAGTTCGCGCCGGGTGCGGGCGGCGGCGGGCGCGTCCGGCTCTCCGGGCAGCACAAGTTGCTTCCACAGCCGCTCGGAGTGCTCGCGGGCGAACTCCCGCGACAACTCGTCGAGGCTGCCCATGCGCTTGACGGCGATCAGGAACGCCTCGTCGGTCCGCAGGCCCGCCTCGACCAGCTCGGTGATCCGGCTGCGCAGGTGGTCCTCCAGCTCCTCGGTGTCGGTGTGGTGCAGCTCCCGGCGGCGACGCGTGTAGGCCCGCCACTGCGCGATCTGGGCCTCCAGGTCGCTGTCGCTGTCGCTGTCGCTGTCGAGGGTCATCGTCCCGCCTCCCATGCCGGTGCCGCGATCGGGTTGACGGACCGGGCCGTGTCCCAGACGCCCCGCAGGGTGTCGACGACCGCGGCCCACTGGCGGCGCTGCTCGGCGAACTCGGCCCGGCCCTGGTCGGTGATGCGGTAGTACTTGCGGCGGCGCCCCCCGGCCGGGGCCTGCCAGTACGCCTCGACGTGGCCGAGCCGCTCCAGCCGGTGCAACAGCGGATAGAGCAGCCCCTCGGTCCACTCCAGCTGCCCGCCCGACAGCTCGTTGACCTGTTTGAGGATCGCGTAGCCGTAGCTCTCGCCCTCGGCGAGGATCCCCAGCACGAGCGGTGTCGCCGAGGCGGCGACGAGGTCCTTGGTGATGTGCATTCGACCACCTATCCCTAGAACTGCAATGCATAGTAGTTCTAGGTAAAGAGGTCCCGCAACCCCGACCCACCAGCCGACTCTTTGCCGTTCCGGCAACATTGTTTGTCGGATCGGCAGATCGTGCGACACGGTGGACCCACGACGAGCGGAGGAGGCATCCGGTGGACGGGACGTACGACGTGGTGGTGGTCGGCGGGGGCGCCGCCGGGCTGAGCGGGGCGCTGGCCCTCGCCCGGGCACGGCGGTCGGTGCTGGTGGTGGACGACGGGCAGCCGCGCAACGCGCCGGCCGGGCACGTGCACAACTACCTGACCCGGGAGGGCACGCCGCCGGCCGAGCTGATGGGGGCCGGGCGCGACGAGGTGACCCGCTACGGCGGCGAGATCATCGCCGGCCGGGCCGAGGCCGCGTCCCGGGAGGGCACCGGCTTCGTCGTGACGCTGGACGGCGGGCGCGAGGTGCGGGCACGGCGGTTGCTGGTGACGACCGGGCTCGTCGACGAGCTGCCCGACCTGCCGGGGTTGGCCGAGCGCTGGGGGCGCGACGTGCTGCACTGCCCGTACTGCCACGGCTGGGAGGTCCGGGACCGGCGCATCGGGGTCCTGGCCACCGGGCCGACGGCTGCCCATCAGGCAGACCTGTGGCGGCAGTGGAGCCCGGACGTGCTGCTCCTGCTGCACGGCGCGACGCTCGGCCCCGAGGAGACCGAACGGCTCGCCGCGCGCGAGATCGCCGTCGTGGAGGGCCCGGTCGAGAGAGTCGAGGTGGCCGGCGACACCCTGACCGGGGTACGCCTGGCCTCCGGTGAGATCGTCGCGCTCGACGCGGTGGTCGTCGCGCCCCGGTTCACCGCCCGCGCTCAGGTGTTGGAGTCGCTCGGGTGCAAGCCGGTCGACGTGGAGTTCGGCGGGCAGGTGATCGGCAGCCAGGTGCCCGCCGACCCGACCGGTGCCACCGCCGTGCCCGGCGTGTGGGTCGCCGGCAACGTGGCCGACGTACGCGCCCAGGTCATCGTGGCCGCCGCGGCGGGCCTGGCCGCCGGAGCGGCGATCAACGCCGACCTCGTCGCCGAGGAGGGCCGCGCCGCCGTGGACGCCTACCGGCACCGGATGCGCACGATGTTCGAGGAGGCCGCCTGGGAGGAGCGCTACCGCGCCCGGACGGCGGTGTGGAGTGGCCGCCCCAACCCTCAGCTCGTCGCGGAGGCGGCCGGACTGCCCGCCGGCCGGGCGCTCGACGTCGGCTGCGGCGAGGGCGCCGACGCCGCCTGGCTCGCCGAACGGCGCTGGCGGGTCACGGCCGTCGACATCTCCACCACAGCCCTGGAGCGGGCCGCCGCCCACGCCGCGGCGGCGGGCCCTCAGGTCGCCGACCGCATCGAATGGCTCCACGCCGACCTGCGCGACCAGCCGCCCGCCGAGGGCGCGTACGACCTGGTGTCGGCGCAGTTCATGCACCTGCCGTCCGAGGCGCGGCGGGAACTGTTCGCGCGGCTCGCCGCGGCGGTCACCCCGGGCGGAACCCTGCTGATCGTCGGGCACCACCCGCGCGACCTGCGCACCAGCGCCCACCGGATGCACTTCCCGGACGCGATGTACACCGCCGAGGAGGTGGCGTCCGCCCTCGACCCCGCCGCCTGGCACGTGCTTACCGCCGAGACCCGACCCCGCGCCACGGTCGACCCGGAGGGCCGCGACGTCACCAACCACGACGCCGTCCTGGTCGCCCGCCGCCGGGCGTGACCGCATGGGGAGTGGTCGCCAGCACCCGGCGGCCGATCGACTCAGGTGACCCGGTTCAGCTGACGGTCACGGACATGGTGGTCGGCGGCTGCTGGAGCTGCCCGTAGTTGTCGACCGCCCGGACCGAGACGGTGTAGGCGCCCGCCGGGACCACCGGCGAGGTGTACGCGAAGTTCGACCCCGGCGAACCCGGGCTGGTGAGGAACGTCGAGATCCACGGGGCGGTGCCGGCACCGAACACGCCGGACGAGCTCATCCCCTGGCCCGCGCCGTTGACGATCTGCACCTCCACCTTCAGCATCCCGACGTCGTCCACCCCGCGCCCGGTGACCACGATCCGCGAGTCGGCGAAGACTGCGCCGTTCTGCGGGCTGAGGCTCGGCTCCAGCCGCGGGTCGAGATCGCCCGGGTAGACGAGGTAGCGGGCGGTGGCCCCGGACGTCGAGCCGTCCTGCTGGCCCGCCGTGTCGACGGCCCACGCCTCGACGCTGTACTCGCCCTTCGTCGGCAGGTCGATCGAGAGGGTGAAGGTGGTGCTCGTCGCGCCGGGCGAGGCGACCGTGGCGTTCACCGTGGCGAAGCTCGCCGCCATGGTGCCGTTGGGCTGCACGTACCGGCCGGTGTCCAGGTCACGCAGCGCCACCCGGACGCCCTGCACGCCCTTGTCGTCGGTCGCGCTGCCGGCCAGGTCGAGGTGCAGCTTCTCGATGTCCTGGTCGACGCCGGTGAAGTCCAGCTTGCCGTTGGGGAAGGCGTCGCCGGGCACCTGGGCGGTGACGCTCAGCTTGCCCAGGTTGGCGTTCGTCGTGGTCAGGCCGAGGTTGTCCGTGGCGCGTACCCGGAAGTCGTAGATGCCCGGCGTGAGCGCCACGGTGGTGAAGGACCAGTTGTACGACGCGGCGTTCAGGTTCGTCGGCGACACCCGGTGGTAGGCCGCGACCGCGTCCGCGCCCCACGTGCCGTCGGCGGCCAGCGACTCGCGGGTGGTGGTGTTGCGCAGGTAGATCTCGACCGACTTCAGGGTGCCGTCGTCGCTGGCGGTACCGGAGAAGGTGATCGGGCTGCCCGGGGCGACGGTGAGCGGCGCGGCGGCGGTGGGCGGGGTCATCGCGGCGGGAGCGGTGATGGCCACCGTCGGCGCCACCCCGTTCTCCGAGACGATCCAGTCCCGGTTCCCGCCCTTCAGGTCGCTCTGGCCGGCGGAGTCGACGGCGGTGGCGGTCATCCGCCACTCGCCCTCGGTCGGCAGGGTCACCTCGACCTGCCAGGTGGTCGACACCGCGCCGACGACGTCCGGCTCGGTGCGGAACGTGTTGTAGACCGGTGCGACCGTCCCGTCGTCCTGGAGGTAGTGGTTGTCCGGGGTGCGGAACGAGTACGTCAGCGCGTTGACGCCCTTGTCGTCGGTGGCGGTGCCGGTGGCCACGAAGCTCTTCGTGGCGATCAGGCCGCTGGCCGGCGAGTCGATCTTCGTCGCCGGGGGCAGATCGTCGAAGCTGAACGTCTCGATCTTCTTGACTGCCTTCGTGGTGTCGGCCTCGCCGCTGCGCCCGAAGGTCTTCGCCTGGATCTGGTACTCGCCAACGGGCAGCGAGACCGCCAGCGACCACATGGTCGAGGTGGCATTCGGGCTGGCCAGGGTCGCCAGGATGCTGTTGGAGGAGCCCCACGTCACGAGGTCGTCCTGCAGGTACTTCTTCGAGCCCCGATTCTGGATCTCGATCTGCACCTTGGCGACGCCGGACGGCGCGGTCGCCTGGCCCTCGATCCTGAACGAGCCGTTGGCGGGCTTCACCCGTCCCTCGATGGGCGTGTCGATCGTCGTGTCGACCGCCGAGGGCGCCGGCACCCGGCCCAGGTCGAAGAAGCCGACGCGACCCACCGGCAGGCCGCCCTTGGTGTTGCCGTCGCCGCCGACGAAGAGACCACGCGGGGTGGCCAGCATCGCCTTCTCCCCCTCGTACGAGCTGGACCCCGGGTTCCACTCCAGCGCGGTGCCCGTCGCCGGGTCGAGCGCGCCGAGGTGGTCGCGGCGGACCACCTGGTCGCCGAGGCCGTAGCCGCTCAGGCCCTGGCCCGTGCCGTAGCCGACGTTGTCCAGGCCGGGCCACGGGACGTTGGCCGTCGGCGACTCCTGCCAGCTGAAGTGGCCGCCGACGTACACGGCGGCCTCGGTGACGGCGACCGAGTAGATGCTGTCGAAGTGCCGGGAGATCCAGATCGGTTCGACGTGGTCGCCGCCGGCCACCGGGAACGCCATCGCGGTGTCGTTGATCGGCGGACGGTCGCCACCCGAGCCGCTGGTGACCACGAAGTACGAGTCGTCCGGCGCGATGTCCCCGCCGAAGGCCCGCTGAATGCCGCCGACGAAGGAGAGGTTGTCCTCCCACAGGCGGGTGCGCCAGGGCAGGAGGGCCCTGGTGGCGGTGTCGATCAGACCGACGCCGTAGCGGTCCTGACCGGCGATCTGCCGGCCGGTGTGGACCACCATCAGCTTCCCGCCGTCGTGGGTGAGCTTGAGCTGCTGCACGGTGAGCATGCCGCCGACGCCGATGCCGCCGGACAGGGGCAGGTCGAAGCCGCCGTCCACGGCTCCCGTGGTCGGGTTGAGCGCGGCCAACCCGGCGCGGTTCGTGCTGTTCACCTTCGTGAACTGGCCGCCCACGTACACCGCGTTGTTGGTCACGGCCAGGGCGGTCCCGCGCCCGTTGCCCTGCGCGGTGAAACCGGCGACCGGGGCGCCGGTCACCGGATTGAGCCGCGCGATCTTGCGCTTCGTGAGGCCGCCGACGGTGTTGAACATCCCGGTCACGTAGAGCGCCGAACCGTCCGGCGACGCCTCCACGGCATCGACGGCCCCGTCGAACGTCGGCCGGAAGCCGGTGTCCACCTTGCCCGTGTCGATGTTGTACGAGGCAAGCCACCGCTGCGCGAGCGCGCTCTGGCCGACGTTGGCGATCCCGGTGAAGGAGCCGGCGATGAAGACCCGGTTCCCGATCACCTCGATATCGGTGATCTCCCCGTCGGTGATTCTCGGTACGTCGCTGCGCGGCGTGCCGGGCACCAGCCCGGAGTGCCCCGGCACCTCGACGACGAGCGCCTTGACGGCAGGACCCGCGGCCTGCCAGGCGGACACCGCCGCGATGACCGGTTGACCGATCAACACGACAGCCCCGGCCACCAGACCCGCGATGACGCGGCTCCGAACACGCATCGAGACAACCCCCTGTAAACGCCCGCATCGCGCCACCGGGTCGGCCCCGGCAGTGTCCACCCGCCGGCATGCCGAGGACAACGTAAGAGACGAAACCGCCTCACCACCCTGTGCCTCGCCGGATTCCGGCCGATCGCCATCGAACACCGTCCCGGCGGCGGAACGCTCCGCCGTCGGCTCCGACTCCGCTCCACCGAACGGATCGATCCAGCGGTTGACCGGCCGGAGCCTGGGACTTGCCCGCCGCCTGCGCTGACTCCCGGCTCAGTCTGCGCGCAGGCGGGCGTAGACGTCGCCGGACCGGCCCGCCGGGCGGATTCGCTCAAGCAGTCGCACCAGCCCGGCCGCGTCGAGCCATTCGTCGCCGACGTAGCGCATCGTCTCCACCGGCGAATAGTTGTAGCGGTACCCGCCGGCCGGGCCGCCGAGCCGCTCGACGATGTCGAGCGCGGCGAGGGCCGCGTCGTGGGCCGGGGGGAGGTACTCAAAGGACAGCGCGGGCAGCGGCCGGCTGAGCCCGGACAGCACGTCGACCTCGAAGCCCTCGACGTCGATCTTGCAAAACGCGGGTACGCCGTGGGCGGCGACGAGGTCGTCGAGGGTGATCACGTCCACCTCGACGGAGTGGTCCCAGCGGACCCGGGAGAAGCTGCTGTCCGCCGTGACCGACTCGATCCAGTCGGTCGACAGCGTCGAGACCGTGGGGGTGGCGGTGGACAGGGCCAGCCGCGCCCTCCCGGCGTCCGCGCCGACGGCCTCGGGCACGATCGTCACGTTCGGGTCCCGACCGAAGAAGAGGCGCAGGGCCCGCAGGCAGTCGGGTTGCGGCTCCACCGCGACCACCCGCGCACCCAGCCGTCGCCAGGTGCGCACCCGGCCGCCGACGTGCGCGCCGATGTCGAAGCCGACGTCCCCGGGCCGCAGGAACTCGCGGTAGAGCTCCAGCGCCCGGCGGTGCTTGTGGGGCTGGCCGTGGTAGATGGCCAGGGACCGGGTGAGCCCCCAGGCCCGGCGCAGCGCACGCTGCCCGTACGGCTGATCGGTCCGCATGATGGTCCTCTCGTCGCCTCGCCACCGCAACGCGCGGTCCCGACGATGACTACGCGGTGCGCGGCGGATCGGTTCACCCGATGGAGGCCCCGACCCCAGGCGATCCGCCGGTCAGCGGCCCAGCAGGCGCTTGGCCACCCGGCGCAGCCGGGTACGCAGGCCGGACATCCCCTCGGCGGCCACCCGCACCGGCGCGGCGCCGTCGGCGGCGCACCGGAAGGTCAGCGGGAGGCGCGCGTCCTCGGTCCACCCGTTCTCGGTGAGCCGGGCCTTGAGCAGCCAGGTGCCCTCGGTCCGGCCCGAGTTCAGGGTGGCGAAGTCGACCCGGGCGACGGCGTGGTGGACGAAGTGCACCCGGCCGGGCCCGGCACCGGGAACCGGCTCGTCGACGACCCGATGCTCGACCGGCAGGAAGAACTCCTCGCCGCCCTCCTTGCGCCGGGCCACCACGTCGAGCCGCGCCATGGGCCGCCGGGCGGTGACGTCGAGCAGGTCCGGGTCGACGTCGGCGGGAAGTTCGATCTGGTAGCGCCCGTCGGTGAGGGTGAGGGTGACCGGCTTGCCGCCCGAGGCCAGGTGCGCGGTGACGGTGACCGTGAGGGCCGTCCCGTCCAACTGGTGGCCCTCGACCCGGGCCTGGACCCGGACGCCCGCCTCCCACTCGGCCAGCTTCCGCAAACCGGCGATCCGGTCCTGCGCGGTGAGGGCCGTGATCGCCCGCTGAAGCGGCGGGAGCCCGGCGGCGACGCCCGGCGCGAAACGCTCGCGAATGATCTTGCCGGACTCCAGCGCCACCTGCTCCACCCAGTCCGCCGGTTCCTTGAGCAACCGCTTGCCGCGCAGCCGGCTGACCATCTCGTTGCGCAGCCAGCGCCGGTGCAGCTTGTCGCGCAGCGGCCCCGGCTCGGTGTGCGCGTCGACGACGTCCAGCACGTCACGCAGGTTGGCGTAGTAGCCCGCCGGGTCCAGCCCCTGTGCCGTCACGTTCCCGGCGTCCTCGCGGCGGATGTGGTGGTAGCAGACGTAGTTCGACAGCACGGAGGTGCGCCGGGAGAGGAGGAACGCCCGGACCACGAAGAGGTGGTCCTCCAGCCGGCGCTTCTCCTCCACGAACCGAATCTCGTGCTCGTTGAGGAAGGACCGGCGGAACAGCTTGTGCGCCGTCAGGCTGTCGATCAGCGGCGCGTTGTTCAACGTGGCGTTCGGGCGGTCCTTGCGGAAAAGCTCGCGCGGCACCGAGCGCCCGTGGCCGGCCATCTTGCCGATCACGATGTCCGCGTCGTTCTCGACCGCGTACGCGTAGAGGCGTTCCAGGGCCTCGTCGCCGAACCAGTCGTCGTCGTCGGAGAAGAAGACGTACTCGCCACGGGCGTTGGCGACGCCGACGTTGCGCGGCCGGGACGGCCAGCCGGAGTTCTCGATGTGCACCACGCGGATGTGCGGGTGCGCGGCGGCCAGCTCGTCCAGGCGGGCCCCGGTCGAGTCGGTGGAGCCGTCGTCGACGAAGACCGCTTCGAACTGCCCCGGCGGCAACGACTGACGCAACAGAGAGGCGACCAGCCTCTCGATGTGCGGGCCGGAGTTGTACGCCGGCACCACCACGCTGACTTTCGGAGCATTCGTACTGGCGGTCATCGTCTTCTTCCCGTCAGGTCCGTGAACCGGTGCGCGGACAACCGACGATCATCATGGCCCGGAAGTGGCATCTCGCGGTGCCCCACGTGTGTCCGTGCCGTTACGTCGGTCGACCCGTCCCCGTTCCACCTGGACAGCCTCGCCCCGGTCCGGAACACGAGACACCGTAGCGGTCCTGTCGCGGCGGTAGCAGTGGCCCCCGCCCCTTGGCTGGTCGCCCGCCGGGCCGGGAAGGGCAATTGTCATCATGTGGTGTGGTTAGGCACGCCCGGCTGGGGAAGTCACTGTCGTACCACCGGCCCCGGAGTAAGGGATACGACCGTGACGCACGACCAGTACGACATGCAGGACCCCCAGAAGCAGTTCCCCACCCCCGACGAGCTGACCGGCGGGCAGCAGTCGGCCCCCGGGAAGACCCGGAAGATGCCCGACGCCCCCGACCACGGCGAGAACAGCTACCGGGGCACCGGACGGCTGACCGGCAAGCGGGCCGTCATCACCGGCGGGGACTCCGGAATCGGCCGTGCCGTGGCCGTCGCCTTCGCCCGCGAGGGCGCGGACGTGCTGATCACGTACCTGCCAGAGGAGAAGGACGACGCCGAGGAAACCGCGCGCCTCGTCCGCGCCGCCGGCCGCACCGTCGTGACCGTGCCCGGCGACATCCGCGAGGAGGAGCACTGCATCGAGATCGTCCGACGGGCCGTCGACGAGCTGGGCGGGCTGGACATCCTGGTGAACAACGCCGCCCACCAGATGGCCCGGGAGGGCGGCATCACCGACATCACCACCGAGCAGTTCGACCGGGTCCTCAAGACCAACCTGTACGCGATGTTCTGGCTCTCCAAGGCCGCGGTGCCGCACCTGGCACCCGGCTCCACGATCATCAACACCGCGTCGATCCAGGCATACCAGCCCTCCCCCCAGCTACTGGACTACGCCACCACCAAGGCCGGCATCGTGAACTTCACCAAGGGGTTGGCACAGAACCTCGCCGACCGGGGCATCCGGGTCAACTGCGTGGCTCCGGGCCCGGTGTGGACCCCGCTGATCCCGGCCACCATGCCCGAGGAGGCGGTCGAGTCGTTCGGCGGGGACGTCCCGCTGGGCCGGGCCGCGCAGCCCGCCGAACTGGCCCCCGCGTACGTCTTCTTCGCCTCGCAGGAGTCGAGCTACATCACGGGCGAGGTGCTCGGGGTGACCGGCGGCAAGCCGCTGGCCTGAGGGTCGACCGGTGGCCGAACCCGGCGCGCCCGGTGGTCGTCCGGCGGCCCGGCCCCGCCGGGCGGCCACCGGTCACCGGGTCCAACGCCGGTGCAGGGCACGCACGGAACCGACGACCGCGATCACGAGGACGACCGCGATCGCCGTGATGAGCAGCCAGAACCGCCCGGCACCCGCCGCCCAGAGCGGGTCGGTGAACAGCGCCGGGCGGCGGTACCGGTTGAGGTCGACGTACGAGGCGACGGCCGCGAGTCCGAGCCTCGCCGGGAGCACACCGGTCGCCAGCCCGAAGATCCCCTTGAGCTGGAACAGGGTGCCGTTGAGCGCCACCTGGAAGACGGCGAGCAGGGTGCTCCAGGTGACCGCCCGCTCCAGGGTCGGCGAGCAGGCCGAGATGAACATGCCGAGCCCCATCGACGCCAGCATGGTGAGGAGGACGATCCCGTAGAACATGGCGAACGGCGGGATCCCGTACCCGCCGGGCGGCAGCTCCCGGAACGCGGCGAACACCACGCTCACCACGGCGGCGAGGACGGCACAGACAGCGCTGTGCACGATCGCCTTCGACAGGACGATCGGCAGCGCCTCCACCCCGACCCGCCAGTCCCGCCGCAGCTTCTCCGAATCGGCGACGATGTCCGGGTAAGTCAGCGAGGCCCCGGTCAGCGCCGCAACGGTGACCAGGATCGCCAGCACCGGTCCCAGCTCCGTCCCGGGTCGCAGCCCGTTGCCGGAGGCCGCGACAGCCAACAGGGTGCACAGGACCGGCACCGCCACGAGCACCGCCTGGGACCCCCGGCCGCGCCGCCTGGTCAGGGTGAACTGCCGGTGCAGCAGCGTGGGCAGCCCCGCCACCCGCCACCGCGCGGACGAGCCGGTACGGGTGGGCCTCGGCCCGGCCGGCCCGCCCGGACGTCTCGGCCCGGCCGGCGGCTCGTGGTCGAGTTCCACCATCAGGTCGGCCCAGCTCGCATGGCCGAGGGTGGCCAGCACCCGGTCGGGGGGCCCGGCGTCCCGGACCCGGCCGCCCCGGGCGATGACCACCACCCGGTCGACGTGGTTCAGGTGCTCGGTCGCGTGCGTCACGATGACCACCGTGCAGTGGTAGGTGGTGGCCACTGCCCGCAGGTCGGCCATGATGGCCCGGTCCTTGCCGGGGTCCAGTCCGCTGGTCGGCTCGTCCAGCAGCAGGAGCTGGGGGCGGCCGACGAGTTCGAGGCCGATCGAGACGCGGCGGCGCTGGCCCCCGGAGAGCTTTCCCACCGGCAGGTCCGCGAGGGCGGCCGGCTGGTCCAGCCCGAGCCGTCCCAGCACGTCGCCGACCCGGTCGGCCACCTCGCGGGCGGAGGTGTCGGGTGCCGAGCGCAGCCGCGCCGCGTAGGTCAGGGTCTCCCGGGCGGTGAGGGCCACGAACAGGTCCTCGTCACCCTGCGGCACGTACCGGACCTGCCGGCGGCGCAGCTCCGGGTGGGTCCGCCCGCCGCCGTCCGGGCCGAGCCGGACCGTGCCCTCGTCCTCGGCCAGCTCGCCCATCAGCACCTTGATCAGCGAGGACTTGCCCGCGCCGGACGGCCCCACCACCGCGACGACCTGCCCGGGGGCGATGTCCAGGGTAACGTCGTCGAGGCGCTTGCGGCCCTTGTCGCCGTACACCGTCACCCGGTCGAGGCGGATCGCGAGCCCGGTCTCCGTGGTCGGTCGCTGCCGCGTCCCGGCACCCGTCGGCCGCACGCCCCCAGGCGGGGTGGGCACCCGCGCCGCGTCCGGCAGCAGGTCCCGGCTCACCGTCATGACGGTCTGACCGATGACGAAGACGTCGCCCTCGAACAGCGTCGCCGAAAGCTGCCGGACGCCGCCGACGGACAGTTCGCCGGAGATCCACCAGCGGCCCCGGCCGTCGATGCGGACAGTGGCGTGGCGGGCCCGCACGAGCGGGTCGTCGACGGGAATGTCCGCGCCGGTGCCCGCCCGGCCGATCACGTACCGGCGGGCGCCGCGCGGCGGGGACTCCTGCCGGCCGGGCCGCTGCGGGCGGGCCGCCGGACCGGCGGGGCCGGACGGGCCGGGGCGGGCCGCCGGAACGCGGGGACGAACCGGCCCGGCCGGCACGTCCGAGGCGAGCCCGAGCATGGTCGGTCGGCCGGCGTGCAACTCCTGCCGCACGTTCGTCACCGGCCCCCCGTCGATCCGCAGCACCCGGGCGGCAGGGACGTTGTCTGCGTGGAAGAACCAGCGGCCCAGGATGGTGACGAAGTAGCCGAGCTGTCGGGTCGGCTCGTCGTCGGCCGGGGTGGGGCTTATCTTTAGCCGCCCCTGGTCGCGCACCAGATAGTGCACCTGGTCCTCAAAAAGTTCGACGTCCCGCCCGTCGAGGGTGACGATCAGCGATCCCATCTCAGCGGCTCCCCACCGTGAGTACGAACACCAGCACCATGAACACGAGCAGTGCCGCGAGCCCGAGCGCGGGCCGCAGGGTCGCCCCACGCCGCCCGCCGGGTCGCGCCACCCCGGCCAGGGGCAGCCGGTTGGTGCGCAGCCGCTCCGGCAGCACGGGCGGGCCG
>NZ_SMKJ01000110.1:0-19574 GCF_004348615.1 Micromonospora sp. KC207 | reverse complement strand
CCGAACCCCCGCCCGCGCCGACCTCCAGGCACCGCCAGCCCGGTGCGACACCGAGGGCGTCCAGGTGGGCGAAGGTCCCCCGGTCGTACATGCGTTCCAGCTCCGCCATCCAGGCCGGATCGTTGGTCCGCGCGGCGAACCTGTTCGTCGCCGTCCGAGACTCGGTCAACCTGTCACCACACCCTTCCGGTCAGCACCGGTGCGCCCGCGGCGACACCGACACACACCTGCGCGAGTGTTCCCGTCCCCGCGGGAAGCCCGTAGTGCCCGTCGACGGCGGAAGCGTCGAACCCCAGGAACGGATGCGCCGACGCGCCCCGCGCGGCGGCCGTGAGCGTCGCCCCGTCGACCGCGGTCCCGACCCGCATCTGCTGGATCCGCCAGGCCCGCGCGCCGGTGAACTCCAGTCCCCCGGCGAGGTGGACGGTGAACCCGGCGGCGGCCACGTCCATGCTGGGCCGGTACAGGGCCGACTGGAGGACCCGCGCCGGCTCCGGCTCGGCGCGCAACGGGACCAGCGCGTGCCGGTCGGCGTCGTAGCCGTACCAGCCCGGAGGCCGGCCGGTGACCCGGTGCACGGCGCACAGCACCCGCAGGTGCGGGTCCGCGCAGCCGGCCAGCACCGCGGCCAGCGTCTCCTCGGCCACAGCCGCCCCGCTGAAGGACGGCCCCGAGGACCGACGCCGGTGCGCCGCCTCGGCCCGGTACTGCACCGGGGCGACCGGTGGCAGCGCGATCCGCTCCCCCACCAGAGCGGCCGGCGGTGGGATCGCCGGGGCCACGGCCAGCGCCGCGCGCTGCATGGCCAACACGCCGGCCGAGCGGTTGACCACGGCGGACCGTTCGCGCACCTGCGGCGCGCAGGCGGGCACGGCGGGCACCGCCCGGCGGTCGACCGGCGGCACGACCCGCACGACGGCGTACGCGGCCTCGTCCTCGCCGTCCACGCCGAGCAGCGTGTGCACCGCGGCGTCGTCGAAGTCGAAGGAGACCTCGACCGCGCCGCTCCACGCCGTGGCCACGGTCCGGAGCCTGCCGAGCACCACACCGACGTCCACCGCGCCGAGCCGGTACGCGAAGTCACCGTACTTGTAGAGGTTCTTCCAGAACCGGTGGGTGAGCACGAGCCGCACGCCGTCGTCGGCCGGGGCCGGGCCCAGGGCGACCAGTTCGTGCCGGGCCGCGTCGAAGTGGTGGGCGGCACCGCCGAGGACGGCGTACACCTCGGTGGGATAGAGCGCCCCGCCGGAGGCGACCGGCCGGCGGGCCATGGTGCGCCCCGCCGCGGTCACCAGCCGGGACACACCCACGACCTCGGTGAGCAACCGCAGCACCCAGCCCCGGTCGGAATGCTCGGACCGGTCTGCGAAGCGCAGCTCGGGCGCGGCACGGTAGACCTTCACCGGCCACGGCGCGTCCGCCCAGTCCACCGGGGCGGCGGTGCCCGGCTGCGGGCGTGCCCGCAGCCCGCGTACGAACTCCCGGGCCGCGGTCAGGTCGAAGACGGGCGCGGTCACGGGAACGGGTGGGGCAGCCGGGTCGCGGTCGCCTCGGCGTCCGCGCCGCTCGGATAGGGCAGGACGCCGGTCAGCCGGGGCAGGCCGACGGTACGCCGGTTGCGGTGGCCGAAGGTCATCGGCAGCAGGCCGGGAACGACGACCTTGACGCAGTGCAGGCCGTGCCGGCGCAGTTCCGGCATGGTCTGGTCGACCACGATCACGTCCAGGCCACCGGCGAGCACGCCGGCCACCGCGGTGCGGAAGTCGGCCCGGATGTCGGTGCTGTCCGCGCGAAGCGTCGCCGGGACGGCGGCCAGCGGCATCGGGTCGGCGGCACCGTCGAGCAGGAAACCGAAGCGGTCGCGGGCCTCCGGCAGGCAGTTCAGCGCGGCGTGGTCCGTCATCCCGGTCACCAGGTCGGGGTCGGCCAGCATCGCCAGAGCCCGTTCCCGACGCTCGGCGTAGTGGAAGCTGACGTACTGCACCGCGCCCACCAACTCGGCCAGGCCGCCCGCCAACGCCTGCTCCGGGTCGGGATGCGCGCCCGACCCGGCGACCACCGAGGGCCCCTCCCCCGGCGGGCACTCGGCCAACAGCACGAAACTCGGCATCCCGTGCTCCATCGTGGACAGATAGGCGCGGAAGCGGCAGCCGGTCATGAGTTCGGCCTTACGCAACAACGGCCGCAGGCCGGGCGCGTCACCGAGGTCGACCTCGGGCAGCCGCAACCGCCGGTACCAGGTGAGCAGGAAGGAGTCGCGTTCGGCGAGCTCGCGCAGCCCGTGCAGGGCGGCCTCCTCCACCGACGACCCGAGCGCGCAGCCGTTGGAGGTCTCGAAGGCGAACGTGGTCTCCCCGTCGTGCCGGGGGCCCCAGTGCACGGCCCGCTCGGGCACCAGCACCGGCCCGTTGCGCGCGAACGAGTGACCGGGAAGCCAGTCGACGACCGTCTCCGGGGAGTATTCCGCGAACGGGAAACCCGGCCGACCATACGACTCCGGCGGGTGCAGGCCCAGGGTCACCGGGTCCACGGCGTCGTCGCCGAGGTCGGCGTACGCGGCGCGCACCGGGGCCGGGGCTCCGCCTCGGTAGAGGCTCGCGTAGCGCTCCAGCCCCTCCAGCACCGCCACGGTACGAGCGGCCCGATAGGTCTCGGCCCGGCCGATGGCCGGCTCGCGCCGCCCCCACCGCACGGGTTGCTCCACGGAGCTGGCGGCCAACGGACCGTCGAGGTCGTCTGCGACCTCCTTGAACAGGCCGATGCCGCGACGCAGGTAGTCGTCGACGACGTCGCCGTCGATCTCCCTGGTCCGAAGGACCGCAGGGTCGCGTTTGGTGTACCGCGTGTCAGGCCGGTCGAACACCGGCAACGGGTCGCCGCCCGGGTCGCCGCAGACCGGGCAGGTGGAATCGGGCAGCAGCTCCTGCCGGTCGACCGTGCCGGTGCGCGCGTCGAGCACCCACACCCGAGCATCCGCACCGTTCCCGGTCGCCAGCTCGGTGGCGAGTTCGGCCGCCACCCGCGGCAGCCACGGCGGCCAGCCCCGCCCGCGTGCGCCGCCGAACGCCGTTGCCGGGCGGGATTCCGGCGTCGGGCCGTACCCGCCGTTGGCCGCCCGCACCCGCAGGCAGAGCAGGCAGCCGCGCCGGCCCGGCGACCACCGGGGACCCACGAAGCACAGCGATCGCCAGTGGGTGACCGGCACCGTGGCCCCGAGACCGGGCGGCTGGTCGGTCACCTCGTCCAGGGCGCCGACCACGACGACGGCCGACACCCGGGCGGCCCGGGCGGCCAGCGCGGCGGTGGCCGCGGCGGCCAGCGGCCCGGAGCCGACCACGGCACTCACGGCTGGTCTCCGACGGTCCGCACCGCCACCACCGCCGCGGCCTCGCCGACGAAGGCCAGCTCGGCGGTCAGGTTCCACTCGACCGTGTCCAGCGACGCGCCGGACCGTGCCGTCCGCAGGGCCTCCGCCCACGTCTTGACCGGCGGCGCGAGATGCACCGGGTCGACGCCGCCCGCGGCGGCGGCGAGCAGGGCGTTGTCCTCGGCGTGCGATGCGCTGACGCCCACGCCCGACCCGATCGCGCGGCGGTCCGCGCGCACGGTGGCCTGCCACAGCCCGGTCACGAGCGGCGCCGTGGCGACCTCGACCCGACGACCGTCCAGGAGACCCAGCAGGAAGCCGGTGAGCGGGGTACGCCCGCCGTCGACGGGCGTCCAGGCGCCGGTCGGACCGGCCGGCAGCTCGGCCGACAGCGCGACGAGGGCCCGGTAGCGCGCCTCGGGGAGGGACCAGCCCGCGCCGACGTGGCCGGCGGTTCCCCGCGCCCGCAGCAACCGGGCGCCCTCGGTGGCCAGGGCCGCGAGCACGGCCTGGGTACGGGCCTCCCGCGCCCAGGGGCCGGTCCTGGTCACCGTGGCCCGGGTCGTGCCGCAGCGGCTCACGGCCAGCGGCAGCTGCGGCAGGTCGTCCTCCCCTACGGTCAGCAGCGGACCGGTGACCGGGTCGGTCCACGAGCGCACGGCCGCGGTGATCCGGGCCGCCTCGGCGTTGGGCGCCGATTCCCGGCTGGCGACGTCCGGGCGTACCGGCGACTCGTCGTCTTCGCGCCGGGCCGTGAACACCGCCGCGGGACGTGGGTGCCGGGAACAGTCCGGATGCCGCCAGAGCGGGTGTCGTGCGGCGGTGAGGGTGTCGGGATCCACGGTCACCACGGTCCTGTCCCGCGACCCGGGCGGGCCGGCCAGCTCCGCGTGGATCCGGTGCACCACCTGGAAGGCGAGCAGGCTGGCCGCGGGCGCCGGCGTCCGGGCCGCCGCCGTGGCATCCTCGGCCCCCAGCACGCGCGTCAGGCACCGCGTGCACCAGTCTTCCCCGGTGCCGCGCACGGCGCCGGCGAGCCGCTGCGCGTCCGCGTACAACACCGCGACCAGTTCCGCCGACGGGTCGTCGGGCACGAGGCCCGCGTACACCACGACCGTGGCGTCCCCCGCGTCGGTCCCCACGGTCCACCGCGCTTCCGGGTCGCGCCGGGACACCGCCTCGAGGACGGGGCCGACCGCGTCGATGTCCCCGCCGACGATGGTGACGTGCGCGAACGCGTGGTCGGCCAGGGCGCCGGCCGCCGCCCGCAGCAGGGGCCCGGAACCGACGACGGCCACCCGGGCGGCACGCAGGGTGGTGAACCGCTGGTACGGATCGCCGGGAAACTGGCCCAGATAGTCAAGGTGCTCGCCGAAGCGCTCGGTCACCCAGGCCGGTCGAGGCCCGGCCGAAGGACCCGCCGGCAGCAGGAAGCCGTGCCGCAGCAGGGAGGCCAGCAGCCCCTCCACCGCGGGTCTGGCCTGCGAAGGGAGCGCGGCGAGCACCTCGGTGGCCGACCGCGTGCCGTCCAGCCGGCGCGTGAGTGCCGTCAGCAACTCGTACGCCCGGTCGTGGGAGACCGAGAACGATCCCGTCTGGTGGTACACCGTCGCGCCGCCGGGGGCGCGGACGAAGAAGGCGTCGCCCCGAACCCTGACCGGCCCTTCCTCGGTCACGGGCGCTGGCCGGCCAGGCCGGCGACCGGCTCGTCGAAGGAGGCCACCCGGCGGCCGGTGGAGGTGATGCCGGAGAGGATCACCGAGGGCCTGCTCAGTTCGGCCACGAGGAACTGGGAGCTGTTCTCGTCGTTGACGATCGCGTCGGAGCGCCGGTACGGAGCGACGTCGGGGCTGCCCGGGCTGATCACGCCACACAGGTCGATGACCCGGTCGCGGAAGGCCCGGCTCTCCCGGTTGGTCAGCACGATGCGGTAGTCCGGGCAGGCGACGGCGATGGAGGCGATCAGGCGCAGGTAGGTCTCGTCGTCCACCTTGGTCTTGTTGCTGGAGGCCAGGGCCGGCCGCAGCCGGGGAATCGACATGTCGACGACCGCCCCGCGAGCAGCCAGGTGCTCGGCGTGGGCCACCAGGGCCACGAGTTCCACCTCCACGTCGTGCAGGCCGATCAGCGCGCCAGGGTTGACGTAGCGGAAACCCGCGTCGATCCACCGGTCGAAGGAGGACATCCGCCGGTCGTAGTCGGCCTTGGGGGCCCCGTCGCCGCCCATGAAACGGTTGTAGGTGGCGCGGTCGTAGGTCTCCTGGAACACGCACATGGTCACCGGCTGCTCCGGTGTGATCCACTCGCCGAGGACCGCGATCTCCTCCTCGGTCATGCTGCCGATGTTGTAGTAGACTCGGTCGAATCCCATGTCGAAGGCCCGGCGGATCGCCCACCCGATCCGGAAGGCGTTGGCCAGCCTGGTGTACGGGTCGGCGTACTCGCCGGTCAGGAATCCGACACCCCGGACCCCCTCGTGCTCGAGGAGGATCCTGAGCTGCTCCTCGATCTCCCGCTTGCCGGAGAAACGGCGCAGCATGCCGGTGTTGCTGCGCCGCATGCCGCACATCTTGCACTCGGAGTCGCAGTGGTTCGTCGTGTAGAGCGGGACGAACGTGTGCAGTCGAGGCGCCCGCCGCGCGGCGAGCTCGGTCGCCGCGGCGACGATCTCCTCGGTGGGCAGGCCGGTGGCGCGAAAGAGGGCCAGCGCCGTGGCGGCACGGCCGGCCGGGTGGTCGCCCGTCTCCAGCGCGGCTCGCGGGTCGAGCTGTGCGGCTGCCGCTGCCACCTCGGCGAAATCGGGGGCGGCGAAGGCCGACGCGCCGGGCTCGACGACGCCAGTACGTTCGATCATCAGGCTTCCCCTTGTCTGCCACATCGGGTGTCGGTGCGCCCTGCTGCGCTCACGGGCCTGGTGCACGTCGAGGGAGAATCGAGCAGCACGTGCCCCGTGGCGTCAGCGACGGGAGCCGCGGGCGCAGTCACGTCCGTCGAGCCCAGGGTCGGGACCCGGTTCCCCCATGCGACGTCGTCCTCCAACGTGTCGTCCCGCGAGTCCACCGGCGCGTCTCGCGCCGATCAACTCGCCACAGCATGGCATCGACACCTGGAACGTGTCGACCCTTCTTGCGATTGCCGGTTCCGTGAATCACGGCGAGCCGCTATCGTCGTCAGTGGATCACACACGGCACCACGTGTCACCGGCGAAGGCCATCTTCGCCGAGTGCGAAGAGTGTCGCGCGTCCATCAGGGACAGCCGACTTCGACGCAGGTTGACGGATCTGAAAATCCGTCGTTACCTTCGATGAGGTCCGATCACCCGATCGGTGCCGGTTCACCCTACTCGGGAGGTTACATGGCGACCGGAAATGCCCCCCAGACGACCGCACCCGACAGCCTCGAGTCCATGGACTTCGACTTCTCCTCCCTGGAGATTTCGGACTTCATCGACGAGAGCCGACTGGAGGACGGCGAGACGATCTCCAACGTGATGGCGGCGTCCTGCACGTCCTGTGAGTGCTGCTGCAGCACGTCCTGATGGAGGAGGCGGGGCGGCCCGGGGGCCGCCCCGCCTCTGCCTGCCATTGCTCGTTCAACTTCCGGTGAACTCTGGAGTGCGAAATGTCGTCAGCCGTCCAGCCATATTCTACCGATCCAGTGGGAATCGCGCAGCGGCAGGCGATGATTTATGTGCACATCCCCTTCTGCCGCTCGAAGTGCAATTTCTGCGATCTGGTCCATCCCGTACCGGTTGCGGACCTCCTGTCGACGGCGAAGGACACCAAACGTCGCAGTTATCTACGTGCGCTGTGCGACGAGATCCGGGCCCGAGGAGCAAATGCCCGGTCTGCGGGAAAGGTCCCCACCGTGGTGTACTGGGGGGGCGGCACCGCCAGCATCCTCGAGCACGACGAGGTGGAGATGGTGATGTCGGCACTGCGCGAGAGCTTTGACCTGCGCAATGTCGTCGAAGCCACCATCGAGGGCAGCCCCGACACCCTCGACACCGATCGGCTACGACATTTCCGTTCCCTGGGCTTCACCCGCGCGTCATTCGGTGTCCAGTCCTTCGACGACGACCGGCTGCGCCAGGTCGGCCGGCGGCACACCGCCGGTGACGCCCGCCGCGTCGTCGAGCAGGCCCGGGCCGCCGGGATGGACCAGGTCAACCTCGACCTGATGTGCGGGTTCCCGGACGAGCGGTCCGACGAGGTCGGGCGGTCCGTCGCCGAGGCGCTCAAGCTGCCGATCGACCAGCTCTCGCTCTACCCGTTCCGGCCCAACTCCGGCACCGCGCTGCGCCGCTACGTCGACCGGGGCCGGCGCGAACTGCACCTGCGCAACCAGCTTCGTTCGTTCCATCTCGGCCGGTCGCTGGCGCTCGAGGCGGGGATGGCGGAGGAGGCCTCGGGATACTTCGGCCCGCTGGCCCAGTTCTCCGCCCTGTACTTCCAGCTCCGCGCGGACCTCATCGGCCTCGGATCCGGCGCGATCTCGCTGGTCGACCGCCAGTTCCTGGCGCACCGGAAGGGCCCGCTCGACCCCTATATCGCCGATCCACTGCACTTCGACACCGTGCTGCCGGCCACGGCGGAGCCGGTCGTGGCGTCCAACCTTCGAGCCGGACTGTCGATGTTCGACGGCATCGTCCGCGACGACTGGGAGACCGCGACCGGAGCGTCGCTCTCCGACTGCCTGGAGCTGCCCGGGATCAGGCCCATGGTCAGCTTCTTCCGGAAGCACGGGCTGGTCGAGGACGAGCGCGGCATGCGGCTGCCCCGCGAGCGGGTGGCGACGGCCCTCGTCGAACTGTCCTTCCACACCGCCGCCCTCCAGGCGGCTGCTGCGTGAGCGGGGCGGCGACCACCCCCGCACCCGACGGACCCGCTCCGCGCACGGCCGGCGGCTGGCGGCAGTTCACCGTCGAAGGCGACCGCGAGGCGCAGGACTCCGCGCTCGCCCTGCTGGCGGCCGTGGCGAGCGACTTCGCCGTGCTGCGGGACCGCGCCGGCCTCCGGGTCTTCTGCCGTCCGACGGCGGCGGCCATGGTGACCGCGGCAGGCCAGCCGTTCCACACCGCGCCGGCGGAGGTGGCCGCCCTGCCGGTGCCGGACGAGGACCTGCCGGTCACCGGGCCGGCCGCATCCGGGTTGATCGAGGAGTTCCTCACCGCGTCGGGCCCGCTGGTCGCCTCCCTCGCCGCCGACGTCCGAAACGGATCACTGACCCGCACCGACGCCGGGTTCGACATCATGGTCGCCCACCTGGTCGCGGTGGCGCGATACCTGCCCCGGGACGACTCGGCGATGGGCACCCTGGTCCGACGCCACCATCCGATCCCGCTCTCCTTCCCCAGCGTGAGCGCCCACGCGGACGGCATGATCGCCCTCAGCGGCGGCGGCGCGGCGCTGCGCGCCCAGTTGCGCAAGCAGTACTCAGCGGCCGCCCCGGTCGTCGAACGCCGCGTACGCTCCCTGCTCGCGCAGTTGCAGGACGGCGGGCCGGCGGCGTTCGACCACGCGCAACGCTGGCACGACCTGGTGGACGGGCATCGGCGCAAGGTCCAGGACGCCCTGGAACGGGGCGAGTTGTGGGCGGTCACGGAGGACGGCGAGGTCCTTCCGGATCCGGGCATCGGTGCGCTGCACGCCCTCACCGCCGCCGTGCCCGCGCTGCGCGACTATCTGGCCACCAACGTCGGCTACCTGTCCATGCGCTTCATGATGGGCTTGCTCTACCTGAGCCTGCACGCCGGCATCGGGCTCGGCATGTCCGAGCGGATGGTGCTGTGCAACGCCATCGGACGTTCCATGGAAGCGGTAGGGCGGCGAGGGGTCAGTGAGCTGATGACCGGGCTCATCTCGGCCATCAGCGCCGACGCGGCCGCCGTGGCGCGCTGACCCCGCCCGCTCAGCCGGCGACGTACTCGATCACGTATTCCTCGGCGCCGCCGGTCGCCGGCCTCGGTGCGCTCGCCGGCGCCGGCAGCGCCTCCTCCAGCACCACCACGCTTCCGTCCGCCTCGCGGGGCAACTGTCGGAGGAAGACGTTCAGCAACAGCGGACTGCCGAAGTGCAGGTAATGCCGCTTGCTGAGGCGGGCCTGCCGCGCCTGTCGCGCCCATCGCCGGGTCTGTGCCACCCAGTCCCCGGCATCGGGCGCGGGCGCCTCCCGGACGGTGAAGAAGCACTCGTCGTCGATGCCCAGGTCGCGCTGCCACCGCCGGACGGCGCGCAACTCGGCGACCGTCTCCGCGGTCGTCGGCAGGTCGAGTGGCCCGGCCGGCAACCGCCAGGCACGCCGGTCGAGCACCAGCCCGCCCAGCGTCAGCCGGGGCACCCGGGGCACGTCGGCGGGCAGCCGGTGCCACCAGCCGCGCCGGGCGCCGACGATCGGGGCGAACGCGCACAGGAACCGGTACAGCATCGGGCCCGCCGCGGGAAACAGGAAACTCATCGGCGTCAGCTGCACGATCCGGCCGTCCCGGGTGGAGCGCAGCACCAGCCGCCGCGTCGCGTGGTCGGCCTCCACCGTCAGTTCGGCCAGGGTGTGCGCGGCGCCGGGGGACACCACCCGGGGATACCGCAGCTCCAGCGGAGCCAACGGCGGATGCACCGCGATGTTCAGGCCCAGCACCGCGGTGAGGTCCATCTGCCGAGGCTCGATCGCCGCCCGGACGGCACCGGCGAGCGACCAGCCGTTCGGTTCCGGCGGCAGCAGATCGCAGAACCGGGAGTAGAAGACGCCCTGCCCGCTCATCACCGAGTTCAACACCACCGTGCCGTCGGCGAGCTGCACCCGCGCCGCGAAGCCCCCGTCGACCCCGAGCGACCCCGGCAGGGAGCCGACGAACCGCCGAGCCCAGTCCAGGTCGAGGTCGACCACCTCGCCCGGCGCGGTCGCCAGCTCCGCCAGCCGCGCCACCAGCTGGGCCCGCCGCTGGCGCACCGTCTCCGCCGCCGGGTCTCCCTGCGCGGTCATCACCGACGAGATGCCTTGGGCACCGAGCGCGACGACGTCACGGTAGTAGTCGAGGATCGGCGTGGGCCCACCGCGCGTCGCGGTGAAATGCGCGTACAGGCCGAGGCGGACCAGGGTGGAATCGTCGACCAGCGGGAGCAGACCGCCGAGCACGGCGAACTCGTCGGCGACGGACTCGAGGGCGGCCGGGTTCCAGCCGGCCGCCGGTCCGGACCGACCGGTGTCCTCGAACACCAGAGCCCGGTCGCTCGTCTGGCCGGCGACCTCGGGCGCGACCTCGGCCTGCGCCACGAACTCCCGGCGGAGCCCGTCCAGCTGGGCCAGGAGGGCGATCCGGCGGGGCAGCGCGGCGCCGGGGAACTCGTCCTCGGCGCGCTGGAGGCGCTCGAACAGCGCCGCCAGCCCGGCCGCACGGGGATCCGCCGACCGGTGCAACACCTCGGCCATCCGCCCGGCCGGCGTGGGCTCCTGGTCGGGGACGCCCAGGTCGGTGTGGCACACCCCGGCCTTGACGAGTTTGGCCACGAACCGCTCCACGCCCGCGACCGGTTGGCCGGACCGGGCGGCGAGGACGGCGACCAGTTCCGCCTTCGACCGCGCGCCTTCGGCGAGAACCTCCATGACCAGTCGCAGCGCTGCGCTGAGCGGAACGGCGCCGAAGCGTTCGCCCCGCAGCCCGTCCGCCCGTCCGTCCCGCCCACGCTGGAAGAACTCCACCCGGTCCCCACTGACGCGCAGCGTGCTGTTGAGCCGGACCTGGACGACCTCGTCCATGCCCGGCAGGTCCACCACCTCGCTGGCCATCCAGGTCAGCAGCCCGCGGTTGAGCCGGGCCCGTCGGGACACGACGCCGGGCTCCCCCGGGCCCGCCGTCCACGGCTGCGCGCCGACCTCCGTGAACCGACCGAACGGCGTGGGCTTGCAGGCGCTGCGGGTCAGATAGGCCAGCGCGGTCTTCTCCGCCGTGCGGAGGCGCTTACCGGGCGCCGCTCCGCCGGAGGCGGCGACCGCGTCGCGGTAGGCGGTCACCGACTCGAGCAGGGTACGGCCGGAGAGGAGGATCCCGTCCAGCAGGTCGCCGTCGAGCTGCTTGGCGAGCGCCAGCCGCGCGGCCATGAGCTCCTCGGCGAGGGCTCCCTCCGCCTCGGCCAGGTGGGCGTCACGGGCCTCGCGCAGGGAGCCCCACTGCGCCAGCAGGGACCGCCCGGGTTCGTCGAGGACGGCACGGGCAGCCGCCAGGTCGGTGGCCGAGGGGCGGTCGTTGTGCAGCCGACGGCGCACTCGAAGGACCAGGCCGCGCTCCCGCGCACCGAGTTCCGGAACCCGGCTGAACAACGCCGCGCTGACCCGCTCGGCCGCGTCGGCCAGGGCCGCCTCGGCGACGTCGACCTCCGCCAGCGCCGCCCAGGTGCGACTGGCACGGAGGGCGTGGAGAGCCTCGACCGAGACGGTTCCCCTACGCCACAGCACGTACTCTCGGAACGCCATGGGGAAGCAACCTCCGGTGTCGGACGCCGTTTCCGCCATGCTGCCACAACGCGCCCCCATCGTCATCGACTTCGATGCTGCTGTCGGCGCTCCGTTGACGCTCGTCGTCGCCGCTGGCAAGCTTTCCCCGAGCACCGGCCGGCGAGGATGGTCGACAGTGGACAATGCGCACGGATTCCGCCTCGACGCCGGGCACGTCGCCCGGTTCGCCGAGGTGAGCGGCGACCACAACCCACTGCACGTCGACGCGGCGTTCGCCGGGCGCGGCCCGTTCGGTCGCACCATCGTGCACGGCGCGCTCAGCGCGATCGCCGTGCTGGCCGCCGTGCCGCCCGCCGCCGTCCGCGACGCGAGCGGGTTGACCGTCCGGTTCACGCGGCCCGTCCTGCCCGGCACCGACTACCGGGTGCTGGTACGGCAGGCGGGGTCGACCCTGGAGGCCACCGCCGTCGAGGGCGATCTGCCGGCCGTCACGATGACCCTGTCGCCCGGCACCGGCCTCGCCGCCGCCCCGCCGCCTGCCGACGGCGGCAGCCCGGGTCGGTGCGAGGCTCCCGACTTCGCCGACCACGTGCCGGGGTGGCAGGAGGCAGGCGACTACGCGCTGCCCTCCGTCACGGGCCTGCTCGCCCTGGCGGAGGAGCTCGGCTGCCGAGCCGCGCCGCCCACGGTGCTGGCGGCCCTCGCCTGGGGCAGCTGGTTCGCCGGGATGCGGCGGCCCGGCCGCGACTGCCTGCTCTCCGGCCTGCGCCTGCGGCCCGGGGCGTCCCGCACGGGCTACCAGGCACGAGTACGCGGGGCGGACCCGCGTACCGGCGCGCTCGTCACCGACGCCGAGCTGCCCGGCCTCACCCTGGAGCTGCGAGCCTTCCAGCGCCTGCCCGTCGCGGCGCCGACGTGGGCGTCCGCCACGGCGTACCGTCCCGCCGACGACGCCCTGGCCGGCGAACGCGCGCTGGTGGTCGGCGGCAGCCGGGGGCTCGGGGCGGCCGTCACCGCGGCGCTCGCCGCCCGGTCGGCGACGGTGTGGGCCGGCCAGCGCGACGGCGCCACCGAGGTCGCCGCGCTGGCCGACGAGTTCGGCGGCCGGGTGCGCGCGCTGCGGCTGGACGCGGCCGACGCCGACCAGAGCACCCTGCGGGCGGCGGAGCTGGACCTGACCGGGTTGGTGCTGTGCGCCGGGCCAGCGGTCCGGCCGGTCCGCCTGCACCCGGACACCGTCCCGGCGGTGCGGGACTTCGTCGACCGGAGCCTCGCGATGGTGCTGAACCCGCTGACCGCCGTCCTCGACCGGATCAGGCCCGGCGGCTGGCTGGTCGTGGTTTCGTCCTCGGCCGTCGAGGACTTCCCGGCGCACTGGCCGCACTACGCGGCGGCGAAGGCGGCGGTCGAGGCCCTGGGCGAGCACTGCGCCCGCGTCCACGGACTGCGGGTGCTGGTGGTGCGCCCGCCCCGGCTGCGCACCGACATGGCCGCC
The DNA here is from genome assembly GCF_004348615.1 of Micromonospora sp. KC207. NCBI lineage: Bacteria > Bacillati > Actinomycetota > Actinomycetes > Micromonosporales > Micromonosporaceae > Micromonospora > Micromonospora sp. KC207. The sequence continues at coordinate 6,261 of NZ_SMKJ01000110.1, read as the reverse complement.
GGCCCGCTCGGGGTCGCCGACGCGGTCGACCCTGGGCTGGTCGCGGCCCGGATCGCCGGGTGGGTGCCCGGCGCGGACCTCGGCGTCACGATCATGGGATCGGCGGAGCTGACTCAGTCCCCGGCCGCGACGGCGTAGAGCTCGCCGAGCGACCCGGCGGCCAGGGCGTCCGGCAGTGGCACGGGCCTGCCCAGCTCCCGCTCCATCGCCATCACCAGCCACACCAGGTGTTGGGAGTCCCAGTCGGGCAGTTGGTCAAAGCTGGTGTCCGCGTCGGCCACCACGCCGACCTCGTCGCGGACCAGGTCGAGGAACTGCGACAGGGTCATGCCGCCGGCCTTTCCGAGGAGACAGTCAGGACGATGTGCTCCGGCACCGACGGTATCCGCCCCAGGTCGTGCCGGTACAGCTCCCCCGGGCCGTCGTACGGGAGGACGCGCGTGAACCCGTGGCGGAGGTAGAAGTCGGCGAAGGCGCCGTTGCGCGCGCTGGGAACGTAGCGGGCAAGCACGGCGCCGACACCTCGCGCCCGGGCCGAGGACAACACCGACGACAGGTACGCCTGCTCGATGCCGCGACCGAACACCCGGCAGCTCAGCAGGACATTCTCCAACCACAGCAGGCCGGCGTCGTGGCGGCCGAACACCGCGCCCACCAGCCCGTTGTGGCCGAAGCGGTCCGCCGTGCGCACCGCGAGCACGAGCGCTTCGGGGTTCCGGATCAGCGCCTCCACCTCGGGCGGAGACAGCCGCGCCGTGGTCATGGTGAACTGGTTGGTCCGCAACGTCAGTTGGGACAAACGCGCGACGTCGGCGAGCGCGGCCGGTGCCAGCTCCACCCGCACGCCGAGCGTACGCAGATACTCGTCCAGCGAACCGGCGGACGTCCGTAGCTCGCGCCGGTGCAGGTCGGCCCGGTACGCGGCGGACCGCCCACGATCCTCGTCGGTCAGCCGCGGCACGTCGAACCAGCCGTCGGCCAGCAGGGCCGGCAGGTGCCCGGCTGGATCGCCCGCCAACTCCACCACCGCGACCTGAGGCAGCAGGGTGGCGACCATCCCGCACTCGGCCGCGGAGTCGTCGGCGAACACCAGGCTGTCTTGGCCCAGGTTCAGCTCCTCGGCCAAGCCGGCCAGAGTCTCCGGCTTGGGCCGCCAGCTGGCCGACACCCGCACGAAGTCGTCGGCCCGCAGCGCCATCTCGGGCTTCGCCAGGGCGGTGCGGACCGGTTCCGGGTCGTTCTTGCTGGCCACCGCCAACAGCACCCCCTGGGATCCGAGCTGCCGGGCCGCCCGCTGCACGTCCGCGAAGGCCGGTCCCACCTCGACGCCGTCCGGCCCGACCTCGCCCAGGACGCCCGACCAGAGTGTGTCGTCGAGGTCCAGGACGAGGCACTTGCGGGTGCGCCCCGCTACGTTGCGGGCCAGATGCCCGATCTCCCGCGCCACCGCCGCGAGGAGCGCAGGAGAGTGCCGCAGCCCCAGGTGTACGCCCATCCGGCGGTCGACCGCCGGGACGCCCTCGGCCAGCAGCGGGTCGAGGTTCAGCACGACGACTCCGGCCCGCTCGCCGAGGTCCAGCAGGCGGGCGTTCGCCCGCGCCCAGACCGCGCCCAGTCGTGCCCGCGACCGGTGGTCCACCAGTTGGGCCGGGTACGACCGCAGCAATGGCATGGTCGTCACCACGAGCATGCCCCGGGAACGCTCCACGAACCGCTCGACGATGTCCACGATCCTGGTCACCACCCGGGTGGCGGCCTCCTCCACCTGCTCGACACGCCACGGCGTCGGCACTTCGGCGAACACCACCCGTGCGTCGAGCAGGCACACCGCGATGTCCGCGTCGTGCAGCGCGCTGCCCGGATCCGCCAACTCCGCCAGGTAGGCGTCGTACCCGGTGGCCGAGCACCGCGGCACGAGGCCGTGGCGCACCAACTCCGCGGCGACCGGCGCCGTCAGGGCACCCACCGTGCCCGCTCCGGTCACCGCGACGGACACCTCGGGCAGGTCGGGGTGCGCCGCTCGCACCTGTGCCGCGTCGACCCTGGCCAACAGCGGCCCGACCCGGCTCAGGTCCGCTCTGGACAGTCGCGCCGCAAGCTTCGTGACGACGTCGAAATCCTCCGCCAGCCGCCCCGCACGGGCGATCCCGGTCAGCTGCGCCACGGCATCCTCGTCCGCGCGCTCGTTGCCGGGTTGCGTCATGTGGACCTCCCGCAAGCGATGCCGGTATCGGCACCCTAGCACCGGCCCCGTATACAGATCGCCGGGCGACGCGACCGGGCGGTGTCGCGAACGGTCCACCGAAGAAGATCAGCGCGACGCGGCGGAGCCTGCCGCGCGACCGATTCGAACTGATTCGGACGTGACGCACGTCGACCGGCGGCGTCAGCAGGTTGACGGCCCGCGGCCGCGCTCTGCGCCGGCTCAAGCTGCGCCTGGACGCCGCTCCTCGTCCGCGGGATCACACCCCAGCCGGCCTCACGCGGCAGGTGGATCAGCATCGTGAACCTCGCGGTCCGCTCGACCAGCGTCCCGATCGCGGAGCGCTGGAACCCGATGATCAGATTCCCTTCCCAGGGTCCGGGGACGGCACGGTCGGCGAGTTCGGCGGGCCGTTCACTGATCAGGGTGTCGGTGGTGGCGTGGGCCCATGCGCGTTGCCTGGCGCGCTCTCAGGCAACGCGACGAGTCCGACCGGTCCGCAAGCTGGCCCCACGCCTGGAGTGCTTCCTGAGGGCGACAACACCGTGACGTCATAGTGCCCGAGACCAATCAGAGGGCGCGGAGTTCGTGCTGGCGTCCGTATGCCCTACCTCGCAGGAAGGGCAGCCTGGTGTAGACGCACGAGGAGGAGACGCAGTGATCCCTGAGACGACGCGCGTACGCGCTCCCCGACCCCGAGTGGCGACGCTGGGCGAGTACGCCATCGATGCCGTGCACGGGTTCGTGCCCGCCGACGACCCGGTGGACACGCTGCCGGCGTACTTCGCACCGTGGGAGCGGCTCGGGCGGAACCTGGCGGCTCTGATCATGACAGGGCGGATGCGCCCGGCGGTCGAGTCGATGCCCGTCCTCGAGCCGGACAGGCTGCGTTCCAGCGGGGAGCAGGAACGGGCCATGCTGCTGTTGTGCTGCCTCGCGAACGCGTACGTGTGGGCCACCGACACACCCGCAGACATGCTCCCGGCATCGGTGGCGCAACCGCTCCACACGCTCGCCGAATGCCTGGACCGGGCGCCGATCATCTCCCACGCCTCCATCGTGCTTCACAACTGGCGGCGCATCGATGCGGACGAACCGCTGAGCGTGTCGAACATCGACACCCAGGTGACGTTTCTCGGCGGCGTCGACGAGAAGTGGTTCTATCTGGCGACGGTGGGCGTCGAACTCGCCGGCGCTCCCGGGCTGTCCCTGCTCGTGCGGGCCCAGCATGCGGCGGCGGCCGAGGACCAGGCCGCTCTCACCGAGGCGCTGTTTGGTATCCGTGCTGTCGTCGACAAGGTGACCGGCGCGTTTCTCGGCGTCGAGCGCTGGTGCGATCACTACGTCTTCTACCACCGCGTCAGGCCGTTCCTCACGGGGTGGTCCGCGCCGGGGCTGCGCTTCGCGGGCGTGGACGGGGAGCCGCTGGTGCTGGCCGGCGGGAGCGCCGCACAGAGCTCCCTCATCCAGGCGTTCGACGCCGGACTCGACATACCGCACCCGCACGGGACAACGGCGGGTTTCCTGACCGGCATGCGCGCGTACATGCCTGGTCCGCACCGTCGTTTCCTGACGGATCTTGAGGCCGGTCCGTCGGTCCGTGAATGCGTCGAGCGGAATCGCGTCACCCATCCCCTGCTGGGCGACGCGTACAACGAGGCGGTGGACGCCCTGGTTCGGCTCCGGGCCCAGCACATCGGCATCACCGGGCGCTACATCAAGCGGTTCGAGCGTGACCAGGAGACCGCCCAGGGAACCGGTGGCAGCGACTTCGTCGCCTTTCTGAAGAAGTCGCGCGAGGAGACCACCGAACGGCTGCTGCCACGACGGCGCGGGTGTACGGGGAGTTCGACCAAGAGCAGTTGGACGCCCAGTTCACCCAGCAGCATGGTGGGGAATGGCTGGTGGGGTGGGTCGGTTGTATCCCCGGTGCGGCCGTAGCCCCCCGTCGAGCGGGTGGATGGGTCGGGTGGCCTCGGGAATGGGGCGGCCCCGCCGGTCGTTACACCATGTCGACGCCGTTGGAGCAGCCCGCCGTGCGGGCCTGGTAGATCCTCCGATCCCCTTCTGCGGCGTGGTGAAGTTCCCCCAGAAGCTTTCTCAGAGCGCCCGTACGCGAGGTGCTTGCGCACAGATTCCCGTGCCTGCCCGTGTGGGTGGTGTGTCCGGGTGTGTGCGTCAACCCCCGAATGGAGCTTTGATCATGAACAAGCTTATTCAGCGTGGTGTGCTGTCCATCGCCGGTCTGACCGCCGCGGCCGGTATGGCCGCTGGCCCGGGTCTGTCGCTGGACACGACCCCCGCGGTGGCGAGCAAGCCAGTGGCGGCCAGCCAGCAGGTGTCGGTGGACAAGCTGCTGCCCCATGGTGTGCCCGCCGGGCAGTCGACGGTGCCGCTGTCGGGTGAGCAGAAGGACAACGCCAAGGCCATCATCGAGGCCACCAAGAAGGCGGGCATGGACGAGCGGGCCGCCGTGGTCGCGATCGCCACCAGCCTGCAGGAGTCGAAGCTGGAGAACCTTGGTCACCTGGGTGACCGCAACGACCACGACTCGCAGGGCCTGTTCCAGCAGCGCCCGTCCTCGGGTTGGGGCACGGTCGAGCAGATCACCGACCCGGCCTACTCGACGACGGCGTTCCTCAAGGGTCTGAAGCAGGTCGACGGCTGGCAGGACATGCCGCTGACCAAGGCCGCGCAGACGGTGCAGGTGTCGGCGTACCCGGACCACTACGCCCAGTGGGAGAAGCAGGCCGCTGACCTGGTCGCCGAGCTCTGGAACAGCTGACACGCACAGAACACGCCGAGGGCCCCTTCCCGAACGGGAAGGGGCCCTCAGCCGTGTCCGCACCACCACCGCCCGGCCTGCGGCCCGCCTTAGTACTGCAACGGCGGGTCGTGTCCTATGGCGGTTCGAGTCGTTTGCGGTAGTGGGCGGCTCGGGCTTGTTCCTGGCGTCGGCGGCGGAACCGGGACCAGTGCAGGATGTGGTCGGCGTGGTGGCGGATGGTCAGGACGAGGTGGGCGAACAGGCGGCGGATCTCGTTGCTGCTCAGCGGGATCAGGCTGCCCTCGCTGCCGGTGGCGCCCCCTTTGCGGCTTCGGCGGCGCGGGTGACGACAAGGAACGCGGCAGCGGCCATCGCGAGGGTAATGTGGCCGTACCAGGCGTCGTAGCGGCGGACCTGGTACTGGTCCAGGCCGACCTCGTTCTTCGCGGTCTGGAACGACTCCTCCACCGACCAACGACTACCGGCGACCCGGACCACCTCGCGCAGTCGGGTGCCGCGGGGACCGAAGCACACGTAGTAGGCGATGTCGCCCGGGTCGCTGATCGAGCGTCGGGCCAGGACCCAGCCGTGGCGGCCGTGGGCGAAGGTGCGGCGGATCGGCAGCCGGGCCCAGTCGTAACGACGCGGTCCGTGCGCGCCGTCACCAGCCGACAGGCGTTGCCACGCACCCGCACGCACCTTCGCCACCAGCTCATCGACACGGGTGGTGGTGCGCAACCCGGAGGGCACCTCGTCGTCACGGCGGGTGGCCACCACATACGCGATGTCCTGATCCTCCAGCCAGCACCGCAGGCCAGGATTCTGCCCGTAGGCCTCATCCGCGCTGAACCAGGAGAACGGCACCCCCGCCTCGATCGCCCTCTCCAGCATGGCCTGTGCCTGCTGCGGCTTCGTCGCGAACTCGACCTCGTCCGGGACCGCCGCCGCCCGGCACCGATCCCGATCACCGGTCCACGACTTCGGCAGGTACAACTCCCGGTCGATCAACGCCCGCCCTTTGGCGGTGGCGTAACACAGGAACGTGCCGATCTGACAGTTCTCAGTCTTGCCCAGGGCCTGTAATTGAATAACTGTCAGGGACGGTCTTCGGTGGAAGTTGCTCGGGCGAGCAGCTGCTCCAATGTGCGGGCGGCCGGTCCGGGACAGGGTCATTGCGTTCTGCGGTAACTGCTGGTCACGGCGGTGATGAGGTCGTGGGGGCGGCGGTTGGCCTGGCGGGTGGCGCGGGCGATGTTGGTCGCGCCGGTGGTGCGGTGGTAGCCGATCGCGG
>NZ_SMKJ01000010.1:0-45530 GCF_004348615.1 Micromonospora sp. KC207 | reverse complement strand
GGTGATGTCGTTGCCCGCCGCCGACGCCCAACCTGCTGACCTGCAGGAATGGGCCCGCCTGGAATGGCACATCGAGAACCGGCTGCACTGGGTCCGCGACGTGACCTTCCACGAGGACGCCCACCGGCCCGCACCGGCAACGGACCCGCCGTAGCAGCGGTTCTACGTAACACCGCCATCGGATTCCACCGCGGCAACGGCGAGACCAACATCGCCAGAGCCACCCGACGCGCCAACCGCCGCCCCCACGACCTGATCACCACCGTGACCAGCAGCTACCCGACTACGCAATGACCCTGCTCCCTCCGGCGCCTCCGCGGCCACCGTCAAGTTTGGCAGCCCCTGCGACGACAAGGATCCGCAAACCTACACGGCGGTCGTGGGAATCGGGAGCGGCAGTTGTTACCAGGATGCGATCACAGCGGCGTCGAGCACCTATGTCGAGCTTCGGTACAGCCCATGGTGCCGAACCGCGTGGGCGCGGCAGACAGGAAGTATCGGTTACATGAGCGGAGTTTTGGTCCAGAGCTACTACACCGACGGACGCCTGCGCGCGACGTACGACAAAATCCCCGGGTACGACGGACCGTGGTCCAGCATGGCGGACGACAAGGGCCTGTGGCCCGCGCTTGCTGGCATATCTACGACTCGGAGATCGATCAGGTCAACGACAAGAAGACCATCGTGTACTGCACCAGCAAGTACTGATTTTCCCGGCGAGCGTTCCGATGGCGTGTGCAGTCGTCGGGACATCCGACCGTCCAGGTCCGCACGGCCTACGGCGGATCCACCGCCAACCCGCCGGGCCGGTTGCGCTCCCATGGCTTGACCATACACTTCAAGTCTCTTGACGGGCATCGAGCAGTGGCTATGATTGGTATGACCTTGGGCTAGGGTCGCACCAATACTGCACGGGGGCACGAATTGGAATTCGCATTCCTTGGTCCATTAACAATCAAGTCAGGATCATTGACACTGTCGTACTCAGGGCCACGTAACAAGAGTCTCCTTGCGGCTCTGTTGCTCGACGTCAACCGGGCGGTCTCCGTCGACCGGTTGATCGACGTCGTCTGGGATCACCCCCCGGAGACCGCGCGCCAGCAGGTCCAGAACCGGATCGGCCGACTCCGCACCCTGCTTGCGCGAACGCCCGGCCAGGGGATCCGCAACGCCGGGGGTGGCTACCTGTTGGAGGTCCGCGAAGAGCAGGTCGACGGGCTCAGGTTCCGCCGGTTGTGCGCCGAAGCCGACCAGGCCCGACGACTCGGCGAACTCGATCGCGCAGCCGAACGTCTCCACAGCGGCCTCGGTCTCTGGCAGGGCTCCGCCTTCCAAGACGTCAACTCCCTGACGTTACGCGGAGACGTGATTGGATGGGAGGAGGCCCGACTGAATGCCGTCGAAAGCCTGGTGGAGGTCGAGTTCAGCCGACAGCGACACAGCAGCGTCATAGTCGACCTGCATAACTGGGTTCAGCGCTACCCGTACCACGAGGGTCTGCACTGCCGCTTGGCCGAGGCGCTCCACGCCGGATCACGCACGGGCGAGGCCCTGCGTGTGCTGCAGCAGCTGAGGCTCCGTCTCACCCGGGAACTCGGCCTCGACGCCTGCGCCGCCGTCCAGAGCCTCCAGTGTCGTCTGCTCCGAAGGACACCGGACGCGGATGAGCCCGCACAGGCGCGGGCCGTCCACTTGGCCTCGCCGAATACGACGCGGGTATCACGGCTGCTAGGGAGCGCCATCCCGTTCGCCTGAAGGAGAAGCTCGGGCGGCGGGCCGAAGGAATTCGCACAGCCCGCCGCCCGATCAGGGTCAAACTTCGTCTCAGTACTTGCCCGTCCACCAGGTGGTCGGGCCGGCCGAGGCCTCGGCCCGAGCGAGCAGGCCAGCGTCATTGACCATCAGCGTGTAGTAGGATCCAGCGAATCCGCTGTAGGAGGTCCGGACCGCGCCGCTGGTGTAGTAGCTCCTGACCGTCGGGTAGTAGAAGTCCGAGCTGACCCGGGCCCAGGCCGTCCGGCATCTCGGGCTGTACCGGAGTTCGAGGTTGATGCCATCGGTGTTCGTTTCGGGGGAAGTGGCATCGTCAGCGCAGTAGTGGTAGCAGGTGCTACAGCCACTGTAGTAAATCTTGAAAGTTGCGGGATTCTTGCCATCGCAGGTGGAGCCGCAGCCGGTCGCCAACAGTTCGGCATCCGAGATCATCGTCCCCTCCTGCGGGTCGAGGCTCTCGGGGGTGACCACGGCGGAGCCCTGCGTCATACCGTGCGGCATGGACGTCGCGGCACTCGCCGCCGGTGGCGCGATCACTCCGGCCGAGAGACAGAGCGCCAGCACGGCACCCAGCTGAACGATTCTTCTTCCGAGCAAGGTGTACCTCCCAAGACGTCAACTGCCGCAATGCTGCCCCGGGCTCTCACCGGCGATTCATCCTTCTCTCACCGGTACCGCACGAACGGCGGCAGAAAGCGGAACGGCGGCCGACGTTAGGTCCGGCCGCCGTTCACGATGTGGTCACCCCTCAGCTACTCCCGTGTGCGGGGTACGAGCGTGGGCAGGTTGCCGCCTCCGCCGGGACCCGGGCCGGTCGGGTTACCGCCTCCCGGATCGGTCGGAGTTTCGGGGGTATCGGGATTGCCAGGGTTGTTGCCGGGGCCAGGGTTGTTGCCGGGGCCCCGCCGGCAGAAGATGTCCAGCGGGTTACAGTTCGGCTCTTCGGGGGCGGGCGGCGGGGCCGGCTCGGTGCCGTTGCCGGCATCCTGGTCGCCCATCCCGGTGGCAGACGGCAGGCTCTCCCTGTCCTTGCCGTTCAGGGCCGCGTTCATGTACCGCTGCCAGATGGCACCGGGCAGCTTGGAGCCGCCGATGTCATTGCCGTCCTTGTCGATGATCTGGGGCTTCTTCGGGTCCCTGCTGCCCACCCAGACGGCGGTGGCGAGCTGCGGAGTGTACCCGACCATCCAGGCGTGCGCGTTGTGCCTGCTGTCGTACTCCCAGGTGCCGGTCTTGGCGGCGGCCTCCCGGCCGCCATCCAGGGACCGGTTGTTGGGACCGGGGATCTGCTTGAGAACGCCCGTCACCTCCTTGGCGACGTCGGCGCGGATCCGCTGCTGCGGCTTGAGCTTCTCGCTCGCGACCATCTCCCACTTGCCGGTGTCGACGTTCTGCTTCTCCACCTTGATTACGAAGTGGGCCTTGTTGTACTTGCCGTCGTTCGCGAGCGTCGCCAGCCCGTTGGCGTGGTCGAGCACTGTGACGGGGTACTGGCCGTAGCCAATCACGCGGTCGAACTTGCTGGGCGCGAGATCCTTCGGGTCGTTCTTGTTGAGGTCGTACGCCTTCGGCGGGTCGACGGTCCAGATCGTGGAAACGCCAGCCTGCTTGGCCATGTCCAGCACGGTCGACGGCTTGATCTTCTCGGTGACGTGGAAGAAGGGCACGTTGTACGACTGGATGGTGGAGAACTCCAGCGTGCACCACTTGCCACAGGTGCGGCTCACGTCCCGGCCAGCGTTCTGCACCGGGGAATCGAAGCCCTCAGGCTTGAACGGGGTGGCGTCCCAGTGCGACTTCACCGAGATGCCGGCGTTCACCGCCGCAGCCAGAGTGTAGACCTTGAACGACGAACCGGGCTGGTGCCCGCCGACGAGGTCGCCGTTCTTGTCGGTGTTCTTGCCGGCGTAGTCGAAGTCCGCGCCGCTGTCACCGCCGTAGTAGGCGAGCACGCGGCCGGAGTTCGGCTCGATCGAGACGACCGCCGCCATCAGGTTTTTGGGCTGGTCACTGAGCTCCGAGTTCTTCTTGGCCCGCATCGCGGTGTTCTCGGCAGCGGTCTGGAGCTTCGGGTCGATCGTGGTCTGGATGCGGTAGCCGCCGTCGCGCAGCGCGTCTACGCAGCTGATCTTGCCTGCCGCCCCACTGTCGGAGCAGATACCCCACTGCTCCATTTCCTGCCGCACATAGTTGATCACATTGCCGCGAGGGGTCGCCACGCCGAACGCCGTCGAGCCGGCCTTCTTCGGGCTGAGCGTCTTCGGGTACTCGGCGTCGGTGGGCCGCTGCGGCTTGTTCGGCGCGTTGATCCAGCCCTCGGCGGCCATGCCGTCGAGCACGTACGTCCACCGCGACTTGGCGTCGACCGGGTTGACGGCCGGGTCGTACCCCTTGTGGGTGTCGCTCGCGACCGGTTGCTTGATCAGCGCGGCAAGCACCGCGGCCTGGGCCACTGTGAGCTGCTTGGTTTGCACGCCGAAGTAGGTTTGAGCGGCGGCCTCGATGCCGTACGCGCCGCGCCCGAAGTAGATCACGTTCAGGTAGTGCTCCATGATCTCGGGCTTGCTGTACTTCTCGTTCAGCTTGGAGGCGAGGATCGCCTCCTTGACCTTCCGGGCGTACGAATCTTCCTTCAGGTTCTCGTAGGCGTTACGGGCGTACTGCTGGGTGATCGTCGAAGCACCTTGTTTGTCGCCGCCGGAGATGTTGTTCCAGGCCGCGCGGGCGATGCCCTTGTAGTCGACGCCGGAGTGCCGATAGAAGTTGCGGTCCTCGGCCGCGGCCACCGCATCCTGCACGTGCTGCGGGATTTCAGTAATCTTGACAAGCTGACGGTTCTCGCTGCCGAGCTTGGCCAGGACCGTCTTGTTGTCCTTCGCGTACACGGTCGTGGAGAGCGGCAGGGGGACCTGTGCGGGCAACACCACGGTCGTCGAGTAGTAGGTGAAGCCGACGACGCCGATGCCGGCGAGCATAATGAGGACTGCGAAGCCGGCGATCATGATGTTGATCCGGCGACGCTTCTTCGCCCGCGCGCTCGCGCCCGGGTCGCCCGCGCCCCGGCCGCTCCGTCCGCCGCTTGGGCGCCCCGGCCCCCCAGGGCCAGCGGGACCACCGGGGCCGCCAGAGACGGAAGCCACCCCGGCCCGGCCGACGGAGGCCCGGCCGGCGAGCCCGCCGACGGCCGCCGAGCCGACGCTGGCCCGGCCCGCCGGCGAGACGGGTGCCGGGGAGACCGGCACCGAGGCGCGGCCCGCGCCGGCCCGGCCGGCTGTCGGCCCGCCCGGGGCCGGGGAGACGGGCACCGAGGCGCGGCCAGGCACCGCGCGCCCGACCGAGGCCGAGCCCACCGACGCAGAGCCCACCGATGCCGAGCCGGAGGCGCCACCGGCACGCGGCGGCACGGGTGCGGAGCCGCCTACCGAGGCGCGGCCCCCTGCGGCCGGGCCGCGGGGCGGGACGGAGGCACGGCCCGGCTGCGCCGGAGCCTCTGACCAGCTACCACGGGCGTCGTCGCCGCGACGGTACGCGTCGGCCGAGCCCGCGCCGGGGTCGCCGTTGGCGCCCGGTATCTGGGCCCGCCCGCGCGAGGAGCTGGGATCGCCGTACGAGTTCATTCCTCACACCCTGCCGGTCGCGGTGGGACGCGGTCGCGCCGCCACCGGGTTGCCGTGAGCTGAAACACGCGACGCCTCCGCCCGAACGGGTCGGGCCGAGCGCATCACTTCCGGATCAATCGGACCTATCAGGCCAAAAAGCTGTCGGTCGTCCCGCCTCCTCCACACCGGACCAACCGAGTCAGCTGGATTCACCGTTGCGCCTCTCGCCTCCGCCGAATGGCCGGACCGGTGCCCGGGGCCGTGGCGGCCGAAGCACCGGCAGCGCCGGGACCCGCCCCGTCCTCCGCGCCATCAGCCAGCCCGTCCCGGCCCAGCAGGAACTGCTCGACGAGGTGGTTCCAGCCGCAACCGAGGCACACCTCCACCACGAAGACCTGGAACTCACTCAGCGTCATCGCGAGAACGGGCAACTCGGCAAGGGTACGCGCCTGCCCGGCGGACTGCTTGAGTTCGTCGCCGTAGATGTAGTGGACGTGGGTGAGGTTCTCGCTGCGGCAGATCGGGCAGCGCTCCTCGGTGGGTTCACCGTGGAAGCGGGCTGCGTTCTTGAGGTACGGCGATGCGTCGCAGACGTCGTACGTGCCGACCCGGCCGGCGAGCAGCTCACGCAGCACCGCTCGCTTCCGAAGCGAGTAGTCGACGACCTGGCGCTGCGTACGCATGCGGAGAAGGGTACGCGGTCCGGCCCGGCGAGGCGACCGCCGTCACATTCAGTGACCCCAGGAATTCGGCGTGGGGTTTGCCCTGATCCTGGGTGAGCCGCTAACGTGCGATGTATCGGACCGATACATCGCGGTGGTTGCACCTCCGCGTCGAGGTGAGAAGGGATGGCCCGTGCTCGATCTCGCCATCCTCGGCCTCCTCCAGGAGTCCCCGATGCACGGCTACGAGCTTCGCAAGGAGCTCACGGCCAAGCTGGGCGCGATCCGTGCGGCGATCAGCTACGGCTCGCTCTACCCGACCCTGCGCCGGTTGCAGGCGGCAGGGTGGATCACCGAAGCCGCCGAGACGCCCGCGACCGCCGAGGAGGTTCCCGCACTGACCAGCCGACGGGGCCGGGTGGTCTACAAGATCACTGCGGAGGGCAAGGAACGCTTCGCCCAGCTCATCGCACAGGCTGGTCCCGAGACGTACGACGACACGGGCTTCGGCATGCACTTCGCGTTCTTCGCCCGCACGGACCAGGCGACCCGGCTCCGCATCCTGGAGGGTCGCCGCCGCAAGATCGAGGAGCGTCGCGAAGGGCTTCGCGACGTGCTGGGCCGGGCGGCCGAGCGCCTCGACGCGTACACCCTGGAACTTCAGCGCCATGGCCTCGATGCCTGTGAGCGCGAGGTCCGCTGGCTGGAGGAGCTCATCGCCAACGAGCGCTCCGGCCGTGCCCCGACGGTCCCGGAGAGCGGGACAGCCGGCGGCCGACGAGATAACGACAGCCCGCCTCCGCCTGGAGAGTCCAGGAAAGAGCGGCCGTGATGAAGAAGAAGGAGGCAGACGCTATGGGCTCCGTCCGCGTCGCCATCGTCGGTGTGGGGAACTGCGCCTCGTCCCTCGTACAGGGCGTGGAGTACTACCGCAACGCCGACCCGAACGACCGCGTCCCGGGTCTCATGCACGTCACCTTCGGCGACTACCACGTCTCGGACGTGGAGTTCGTCGCGGCGTTCGACGTGGACGCCAAGAAGGTGGGCATGGACCTCGCGGAGGCGATCGTCGCCAGCGAAAACAACACGATCAAGCTCTGCGACGTGCCGCCGACCGGCGTCAGCGTGCAGCGCGGCCCGACCTTCGACGGCCTGGGCCAGTACTACCGCGAGATCGTCGAGGAGTCGGACGCCGAGCCGGTCGACGTGGCCAAGGCGCTGCGCGACGCCCAGGTCGACGTCGTCGTCTCCTACCTGCCGGTCGGCTCCGAGCAGGCCGACAAGTTCTACGCCCAGGCCGCGATCGACGCCGGCTGCGCGTTCGTCAACGCCCTGCCGGTCTTCATCGCCTCCGACCCCGAGTGGGCCAAGAAGTTCGAGGACGCGGGCCTGCCGATCGTCGGCGACGACATCAAGAGCCAGGTCGGGGCCACCATCGTGCACCGGGCCCTGGCGAAGCTCTTCGAGGACCGTGGGGTCGAGCTGCTGCGCACGTACCAGCTCAACTTCGGCGGCAACATGGACTTCATGAACATGCTGGAGCGCAACCGGCTGGTCTCGAAGAAGATCTCGAAGACCCAGTCCGTGACGTCCCAGATCCCGCACGAGATGGTCAAGAGCGACGTGCACATCGGCCCGTCGGACCACGTGCCGTGGCTCGACGACCGCAAGTGGGCGTACATCCGCCTGGAGGGCCGCTCCTTCGGCGACACCCCGCTCAACGCGGAGCTGAAGCTGGAGGTGTGGGACTCGCCGAACTCGGCCGGCGTCATCATCGACGCCGTCCGGGCCGCGAAGATCGCCCTGGACCGGAAGATCGGCGGCCCGATCCTGTCGGCCTCGTCGTACTTCATGAAGTCCCCGCCGGTGCAGTACGCCGACCACGACGCGCACGCCGCCGTCGAGGCGTTCATCGTCGGCGAGGTCGAGCGCTGACGCGCTGACCACGCAGCGGGCCGGTGCCCGCACCAGCACGGCGAGGGCCGGGTCCGTCGGGACCCGGCCCTCCGTGGTCGTTCAGGCCGGCAATCTCCGCCGGGACGCGGCCGCCGTCTCCGCGCTTCGACGCAGGCCGTAGCGGTCAGGACCAGGCCCGGCGCAGAGCGACGCCGGCCTCCAGCTCCAGCAGCTTCACCTTGCGGGGCAGGCCGCCGCCGAACCCGACCAGCTTCGCCCCCGCGCCCACGATCCGGTGGCAGGGGACGATCACGGGGGCCGGGTTGCGGTTGCAGGCCATGCCGACCGCCCGCGCCGCCCCCGGGTCCCCGACCACTCGGGCCACCTCGCCGTAGGTCGACGTCTCCCCGTACGGGATGCGGGTCATCTCCCGCCACACCGCGCGCTCGAACTCGGAGCCCCGGCGCACCGCCACCGGCACCGTGAACTCGGTCAGCTCCCCCGCGAAGTACGCCCGCAGCTCGGCCACGGCCCGGCCGGACAGCTCGTCGCCGGGGACCTCGACGGCCGTCTCCACCCGCCCGAAGTGCGCGCCACACACGGCGTCGTCTTCGGTGGCCACGGAGAACTCGCCGATCGGGGAGTCGAGCACAGTCCAACGCATGCCCCATCCTCCCCCGCCGGTGCGACACGCCCGCGATCCGCCCGCCCGGCGAGATCCTTGCCTCGAGCAGCCACGCCCGCAATGCGACATCGTCGCCGCGCTCGGCGGCCTGCCACACCCGAGCCTCGGCGCCGGCGTCGTCACCGAGCCGTCCCACCGCGTGCGCTGTGGCAGAATCGCCGGGCGCGGCTCAATGCAGATGTGAATGTCGTTCAGCGAGGGAGGGCCGTGGCGAAGTGAGTCGAGAAGGATGAGCTGCCGGCCGGGTCGGAACCGTAGGAGAAACGCTAGTGGGGTCGACTGCATCACACAGCCTGGGAAAATCGCTCCCCGGCTATGTGGCAGCCGCTCTCGGCCTCGCGGGTGTCTTGTATCGGGCGATACTGACGGCGCTGGACGTTCCGCCAGCCAATAGCGACGAGGGTACTGCCGGTCTGGCCGCCCTGCACATCGGAGAAGGCCGGCACTGGCCGACTTTCTTCTACGGCCAGGACTACATGGGCACCTTCTACTCCTATCTTGCGGCCCCCTTGATCCAGGCTCTCGGAACACACTGGTGGGTACTTCGTCTGCCGGCACTCGCAATGTATGCCGCCTTCCTTGTTCTCGTCTTCCGGCTGACGCGCACCCTCTACACTCCCTGGTTCGCCGTCTTCGTCATGGCGGTCATGGCGTTCGGGTCTGACCGGGTGGTCAAAGATCAGATCATCGGAGCCGGCGGCTATTCCGATGTGGCCACCGCTGCCGCCGGGCTCATGCTGGCATCTGCACTTCTGGCTCTCCAGCCGGACAAGCGGAAGACGACATACGCCGTTTGGGGCCTGCTGGCCGGTTACATCGTCTGGACCCACTGGCTTGCCCTGCCGTATGTTGCCGCTGCTGTGCTACTCGTGGCATGGGCGGGCCGATCAGAGCTGACGATGCGTCGGGCATCCCTGGCAGTTTCCGGATTCGTCCTCGGCGCAGCGCCGTTGATCTGGTTCAACCTTCGCTCCGACCACCCCAACTCGTTTTCGGTGTTGCTGTCTCTCAGTGGCACGACCGAGTCGGCCGCGTGGTCGGACAGGTTGCACGGTGCGGTCCTCCTCGGCCTTCCTCTCAGTTCCGGGATGTGCGCGCCGAGTCGCTGTGCGGCCTGGCAGATGTGGTGGGGGCCGGCCTACCTGATTCTGCTGGTAGTGGCAGCGATCATCGCCGTCGTGGCGATACGGCGAGCCGACGCCGGTGAACGTCGTCTGCATGCCGGTCGGCTTGCGCTCGTCGCCGGCGCCGCGATGACCCTGGCCGCGTATACCGCGAGTTCCTCGTCGGCGACGACCCCAGTCGAGAGCGCCCGCTACCTTCACTACGCGATGGTGTCGCTGCCGGCAGTTCTCTGGCCGCTGTGGATCGGCACGAGTTCCCTGGTCGGCAGGGTGGGGGCCAACATCTCCGACGGCAAGGGCGCACCCCAACGAAGTGTGGCCGGCCCGAGCAGGCGTGGCGTCGTCCTGGCCGTCGGCTGTACGGCACTCACCTGTGCGATCTTCGCTGGCCTACTGGTCGCTACCGGGCAGTTGATCGCCCACCGCCCCCACTACGCTGCTGAAGCCGACGATGAACAGCGACTCTTGGACCATCTGCGCGCAGGTGGCATCACGCACGTCTATTCCGGGTACTGGACGTGCAACCGGCTTGCCTACCGCAGTCGGGAGCAGGTCCGCTGCGCGGTCCTCGACGAGAACCTCACGCCCGGGTTCGACCGTTACCGACCGTATCGTAACCAGGTCCGGCAGTCGGAGCAGGTGGCCTACGTCCTGCCTGAATCAAGCGCCATGTCGGACAATTTCGCCCAATCTGCCCGTCCACCGGGGGTCGAAGTGGTTTCTCGACATGAGATCGCGGGCTACCAGATATACCTCTGCCGGCAGAGGCCGGAGCGGAACTGACCAAGCATCTCCGATGGGCTGGCAGGGTGTGATCGCGACTCAACAGGCGGGTGACCGGCGACGAGGTCCACGGCGCTGACTCTGCACCACGCCGGATGACCTTGCGCAGCGTCGATACCGTGCAGGTCGTGGCCACGGGAACGCTCATCTTTCTGATCATCGGCGGGGCGGGCGTCGGCGTGCTGGCGCTGGCCCTGCTCGGCACCGAGCTGTTCCAGTTCAGTCATCCCGGCGTCGACGGTCCGGTTGCCCTGGAGACGGTCGCCGGGTTCGTCGGCGCGTTCGGCTTCGGCGCGGCGATCGTCAACGAGCTGCTCGGTTCGCGTACCCCCGGGATGGTCGCGGCGGCGGTGGCCGGTGGCGCGGTCGCGGCGGTGCCCACGGCGTGGGTCGCGGCCCGGCTGAGCCGGGCGGCCCGCACCATGCGCACCGACCCCACGCCCACCCGCCACCACCTCGTCGGCGCGCTCGGCCTGGTCGTGACCCCGATCCCCGTGGACGGCTACGGCGAGGTCCGGGTCCGGGTCGCCGGCCAGCCGGTCAAGCTCAACGCCCGCGCCGCCCGGCCGATCGGGATGGGCGAACAGGTCTTCGTGGTGGAGGCCCTGAGCGAGACCAGCGTGCACGTCGAGACCTACTGACCTACCGAACCCCCCTCCCTTTTCGCAGAGCGGAAGTCGCATGCCCCTCCTCATCGCCATCGGCGGCGCGGTGCTCCTCGTCGTCGTCCTCATCCTGTTCGTGCTGTCCCGGATCAAGGTCGCCGGACCCAACGAGGCGTTCATCGTCACCGGCCGCAAGGGTCGGACCACCGAGACCGCCGACGGCGGTCGGTCCACCGACATGTCCGGCCAGAAGGTCGTCCTCGGCGCGTCGGTCTTCGTGCTGCCCGTGGTGCAGAAGCTCCAGTCGCTGGACCTGTCCAGCCGGCGCATCGACGTCGGCATCAAGGGCGCGGTGAGCAAGCAGGGCATCCGGGCCGAGCTGCACGGCGTCGCCATCGTCAAGGTCGGCGGCACCGAGGACGCGATCCGGGCCGCCGCGCAGCGCTTCCTGCACCAGCAGGACGAGATCGACAACTTCACCCGCGAGGTGCTCGCCGGCGCGCTCCGTTCGATCGTCGGCCGCCTCACCATCGAGGAGGTCATCCGGGACCGGGCGGCGTTCGCCAGCGCGGTGGCCGAGGAAGCCGAGCACTCGATGACCAACCAGGGGCTGGTGCTGGACACCTTCCAGCTCCAGGACATCGTGGCCGAGGGGTCGTACCTGC
Organism: Micromonospora sp. KC207; assembly: GCF_004348615.1. Classification (NCBI taxonomy): domain Bacteria; kingdom Bacillati; phylum Actinomycetota; class Actinomycetes; order Micromonosporales; family Micromonosporaceae; genus Micromonospora; species Micromonospora sp. KC207. The sequence goes on along the minus strand of NZ_SMKJ01000010.1, from coordinate 33,738 downwards.
AGGACCTGGGGCGGCCGGAGGCGGCCCGGGTGCTCAAGGACGCCGCGATCGCCGAGGCCCGGGCCCGGCAGCAGGCCGAGCAGGAGCGGCTGCTCGCCGAGGAGGCCATCGCCGAGGCCAACCGGAACCTGTCGCTGAAGCAGGCCGCGATCCAGGCGGAGATCGACGCCGCGAAGGCCAAGTCGGCGGCGGCCGGCCCGCTCGCCCAGGCCGAACGGGACCAGGCGATCCTCTCCGAGCAGCAGAAGGTGGCCGAGCGCAACGCCGAGCTGAAGCAGCGTCAGCTCGACACCGAGGTGCGCAAGCCGGCCGACGCCGCCCGGTACAAGGTGGAGCAGGAGGCCGAGGCGGCCCGCAACGCGGCGGTGCTCAACGCCGACGCGCAGCGGCAGGCCACCATCGCCGCCGCGCAGGCCGTCGCCGAGCAGTCCCGGCTCACCGGTGAGGGCGAGCGGGCCCGCCGGGCCGCGCTGGCCGAGGCGAACGCCATCGAGGGCGCCAAGGAGGGCGAGGCCGAGCAGCGCCGGCGTTCCGCGATCGCCGAGGCGGTCGAGCGGGAGGGCCAGGCCGAGGCCGCGGCCATCCTGGCCCGGGGCCAGGCCGAGGCCGAGGCGATGGCCCGCAAGGCCGAGGCGTTCGCCGCGTACGGGGAGGCTGCGGTGCTGGACCTGCTGGTCCGGGTGCTGCCGCAGGTGGTCGAGGCCGCCAGCGCGCCGATCGGCGCGATCGACAAGCTGACGGTGATCTCCACCGACGGGGCGTCCTCGCTGACGAAGTCGGTGGCGAGCAACGTGGCGCAGGGCCTCCAGCTCGGCACCGACCTGACGGGCATCGACCTGGCCGGCCTGCTCGCCAAGCTCGGCGCGACGCGGAACGCCGACACCGACCGGGCCATGGTGGACGGGACCGCCGTCGACCGCTGATCCGCGAACACGAAACCGGCCGGGCCCGTCGCGGGTCCGGCCGGCTTTGCTTTCGGGTCCGGGAGAAAAGGCCGGCGCCCGCCGGACCGTCCCCGATGTGGGGGCGGTGCCGACGGGCGCCGGGTAGTGCGTGGTCTGTCAGGCGAGCGCGATGGTGAACTGCTCCCAGGAGCTGACCGAGGTGCTCTTGGCGATCAGCGGCTTGCTGCCGCCGCTGTCGGCCTTGACGATCAGGCTGTTCGCGTTCGCGTAAAGGTGGACGGTGCCGTCCGGGTGGTGCCAGCCGACGAAGAACGCCTCCCAGTCGCCGACCGAGCCGGCCTTCGCCAGCAGCGGCTGGGAGCCGCCGCTCTGCGCCGTCACGTACTTGTTGTTGACCAGCGCGCGGAGGGCGACCCAGCCGGAGCCGAGGTCGACCAGCTCGTACTTCTCCCACGCGCCGACCGAGGTGCTCCGGGCCAGCAGCGGCTTGCTGCCGGCGCCGTCGGCCGCCACGAACTTGCCGTTCGCCTTGGCCTTCACGCTGACGACCGGGTTCGGCGCCTCCAGGTCGAACTTCTCCCACGCGCCGATCGCGGTGCTCTTGGCGATCAGCGGCTTGCTGCCCGCGCCGTCGGCCGCCACGTACTTGCCGTTGACCTGCGCCTTGAGGCTGATGCTGCCGTCGGTGTTGTTGACGAGCTGGAACTTCTCCCACGCGCCGATCGCGGTGCTCTTGGCGATCAGCGGCTTGCTGCCCGCGCCGTCGGCCGCCACGTACTTGCCGTTGGCCTTCGACTTGAGGGCGACCAGGCCGGTGCCGGCGGAGACGACGTCGAACTTCTCCCACCCGCCGAGCTGCCAGCTGCGGGCGATCAGCGGCTTGGAGCCGCCGCTCTCGGCCACGACGAGGGAGTCGTTGACCCGGGCCCGTAGGCCGACGTTGGTGCGGGTCACCGGGGCCGCGCCGACGTGCGCGAGCCGGTCGATGCTGCCCGCCGGGCCGAGCACCGCGCCGGAGACGCCGTTGGTGACGACGGCGTTGCGCACCTGCTGCGGGCTCCAGCCCGGGTTCTGCGCGAGCAACTGCGCGGCGATGCCGGCCACGTGCGGCGCGGCCATCGACGTGCCGTTGCTCGTCGCCGTCGCGGCGGTGCCGCCGATCCAGGTCGAGATGATGCCGACGCCGGGGCCGAACGTGTCCAGGCAGGTCCCGTAGTTCGAGAAGCCGGCCATCATGTCGACCCGGTCGGTCGCGCCGACGGTGATGGCGGCCGGCGCGCGGGCCGGCGAGTACGCGCAGGCGTCGTCGGCCTCGTTGCCGGCGGCGACGACGTAGCTGATGCCCTTGCCGATGGAAATGGCGATCGCGTCGTCGAGTGCCGGGTCCACGTCCCCGCCGAGGCTCATGTTCGCCACCGCGGGCTTCTGGGCGTTGTTGGTCACCCAGTCGATCCCGGCGATGACCTCCTCGGTCGAGCCGAAGCCCGCGCAGTCGAGCACGCGGACCGCGACCAGGTCGACGTCCTTGGCGACGCCGTAGGTGGTGCCGCCCACGGTGCCCGCAACGTGGGTGCCGTGGCCGTTGCAGTCGGCGGCGTCGCCGCCGTCGATCGCGTCGACCCCGTAGCTGGCCCGGCCACCGAAGTCCTGGTGGTTGATGTTGATGCCGCTGTCGATGATGTACGCGGTGACGCCGCTCGACGACGGGTACGTGTAGGACTTGCTCAGCGCAGGGGTGGTCTGGTCGATCCGGTCCAGACCCCACGACGGCGGGTTGGTCTGGGTGCCGCTCGCCGAGTACCTGCGGACCGGCTCGACGTACGCGACGTCCGGGTCGGCCGCCAGCCGCTTCGCCTGGGCGGGGGTGAGCTGCGCGGAGTAGCCGCGCAGGGCCCCGGTGAAGACCTTCCGCACCGTGCCGCCGTTGGCCTTCGCCAGGGCCTTGACGGTGCTGCGGGTGGTGCTCGCGCCGGCCTTGCCGTTCTTCAGCTTCACGATGTAGCGGCCCGGCACGACGCCCCTGGCCGCGGCGTCGCGCGACTGCGACCGCTTCGGAGCGGTCAGGTTCGGCCGTACCGGGTTGCCGGCGGCGTCCAGGTTGGACGCTTCCGCTCCGGCCGTCTCCGGGCTGACCTGGGGGGTCGGGTCGGCCATCGCCGCGCTGGCGGTGGTGGCGCAGACGATAGAGGTCACGGAGGCGAGAGCGAGCCCGGCCACCGCTGAGCGGCGCAGTACGCCACGACGAATCAAAGAGATCTCCCCGTTGCAGGCATCGGCCATCCATCCCGGATGGCCGAGGAACAATGAATCCGGCCTCACACTGAGATGGACAGGAGGCCACGATGATGTTGCATCATCATGGACGGCGGCCGAGCCGAATCGCCTCAACCGATCGGTCGATACGCTGCCGTCGCGTCGTCAAATTCCCGACTCGACGGGCGGATCGGAGCCGCCGCGCCCCGACGCACTCCGCTATCAGCCGTCGATGCCCTGTTCCCGGGCCCAGCGCAGCAACTCCGCCTCGGCCTCGTCGCGGTCCAGCGGGCCGCGCTCCAGGCGCAGCTCCTTGAGGTGCTTCCAGGCCCGCCCCACCATCGGCCCCGGCGGCACGCCGAGCAGCTCCATGATGGCGTTGCCGTCCAGATCGGGGCGGACCCGGGCGAGGTCCTCCTCGGCGGCGATCCGGGCGATCCGCTCCTCCAGCGCGTCGTAGTCGGCCGCCAGGGCCGCCGCCTTGCGCCGGTTGCGGGTGGTGCAGTCCGAGCGGGTCAGCTTGTGCAGCCGGGCCAGCAGGTCGCCGGCGTCGGTGACGTACCGGCGCACCGCCGAGTCCGTCCACTCGCCCCGGCCGTACCCGTAGAAGCGCAGGTGCAGGCCGACCAGCTTGACCACCTGGGCGGTGACGTCCTTCGGGTACCGCATGGCCTTCATCCGGGCCTTGGTCAGCCGGGCGCCGACCACCTCGTGGTGGTGGAAGCTGACCCGGCCGTCCGACCCGACAGCCTTGGTGGCCGGCTTGCCGACGTCGTGCATGAGCGCGGCCATCCGCAGGACGAAGTCACACCCGTCGGTCTCGTACGACACGGCGTTGGCGACCACGGTCAGCGTGTGCTCGTAGACGTCCTTGTGCTGGGCGTGCTCGTCGATCTCCAGTTTGAGCCCGGTCAGCTCGGGCAGGAAGCGCTCGGCAAGACCGGTGTCGACCAGCAGCCGCAGGCCGGTGATCGGGTCCGCGCCGCAGAGCAGCTTGGTGAACTCGTCGCGGATCCGCTCCGCGGTGATCCGGTCGAGGTCGGCGGCCATCGCGGCCATCGCGGCGCGCACGTCGGGGTGCACGGCGAAGCGGAGCTGGGCGGTGAACCGGGCGGCCCGCAGCATCCGCAGCGGGTCGTCGCCGAACGACTCGGCGGGGGTGCCGGGGGTGCGGATCACCCGGGCCGCCAAGTCGTCGAGGCCCCCATGCGGATCGGTGAACCGGTGCTCGGGCAGGCTCACGGCCATCGCGTTGATGGTGAAGTCGCGGCGCCTGAGGTCCTCGGCGAGGCTGGTGCCGTACTCCACGATCGGGTTGCGGCTGACCTGGTCGTACGCCTCGGCGCGGAAGGTGGTGATCTCCAGCCGGAGCCCGTCGCGCTGGCAGCCGATGGTGCCGAACTCGCGCCCGGTCTCCCAGATCGACTCGGCCCAGCCCTTGACGATCCGCAGGGTCTGGTCGGGGTGGGCGTCGGTGCAGAAGTCGAGGTCGTCACCGAGGCGCCCGAGCAGGGCGTCGCGCACCGAACCGCCCACCAGGTGCAGCTCGCGGCCGGCGTCGGCGAACCGGCGGCCCAGCTCGTCGGCGACCGGGGAGACGCGGAGCAGTTCGGCGACGGCGTTGCGCTGCGCGGCGGTGAGCTCGCGGCTGTCGGCGGCGTGGGGTGCGGAGGCTTCGGACATGGGAGCGCCAGCCTATCGGGCCCGCCCGGGGCCTGGTCCGCCGGGCGCGGATGACAGGCGGTTGTTGACTATGGTCATGGGGTGCGGGCCGGTGCCCGGCTCCGACGTACCCGGGAGGCTGGAGATGAGCGGCGGTCTGTACCGCAGCGCGAACGCCGCGCAGGGCGGCGGCCGGCCCCCGGGCGACGACGCCACCTTCATCTCGGCGGAGCCGCTGAACCAGCCCTCGATCGAGTCGACCGCGCCGCCGCAGGAGCAGGTCGCGGAGGCCAGCGCCGCGACGAACAGCGCGGTGATGGCGGTCGGCAGCCTGGTCAGCCGGGGCACGGGCTTCCTGCGCACGCTGGCGCTCACCGCCGCGCTGGGTGGTGCGCTGGTCGGCGACGCGTACACCACGGCGCAGATCCTGCCGGGGATGGTCTACGAGTTCCTGCTCGGCGGCATCCTCACCAGCGTCCTGATCCCGGTGCTGGTCCGCCGCCGCAAGGCCGACGCGGACCAGGGGCAGGCGTACGCCCAGCGGCTGCTGACCCTCGCGGTGCTCACCCTGGCCGCCGCGGCGCTGCTCGCCGTCGTGGGCGCGTCGCTGCTGACCTCGCTGTACGCGAGCGACAAGTCCAGCGGCGACTACCAGAAGCTGGTCACCGCCCTGTCGTACCTGATGCTGCCGATGATCTTCTTCACCGGCCTCAGCGCGCTGATCAGCGCGGTGCTCAACACCCGGGGGCACTTCGCCGCCCCGATGTGGGCACCGATCCTGAACAACATCGTGGTGATCTCCACCGCCGGTATCTACATCGCCGTCTTCGGCGCGGAGATCGTCGAGCCGGAGGAGATGACCACCGGGCGGGTCCTGCTGATCGGCGGCGGCACCCTGCTCGGGGTGGCGGTCCAGGCGGCCGGGCTGCTGCCGGCCCTGCGCAAGGTGGGCTTCCGCTGGCGGCCGAGGTTCGACTTCCGGGCCCTGGGCCTGGGCGAGCTGGGCCGGCTCGGTGCCTGGATGTTCTGCTACGTGGCGGTCAGCCAGGTCGGCCTGATCGTCCTGTTCAACCTGCTCAACCGCGCCGGCCGGGAGAACGCCGCCGGCCCGCTGATCTACAACAACGTCTTCCTGCTGCTGATGATGGCGCACGGCATCATCGCCGTGTCGATCATCACGGCGCTGATGCCCCGGATGAGCGCCGCCGCCGCCGACGGCCGGTACGCCGACCTCGCCGCCGACCTGTCCCGGGGCACCCGGACGGTGACCGCGGTGCTCGCCCCCATCGCGGTCTGCTACGCGGTGCTCGCCGGCCCGCTGTCGGTGGCGCTGTTCCGCTACGGCGCGTTCAGCGACGAGAACGCCACCGCCACCTCGCTGGTCCTGCTGGTGGCCGCGCTGGCCCTGGTGCCGTTCGCGATCAGCCAGCTCTTCACCTTCGCCTTCTACGCGCTTCCGGACACCCGCACTCCGGCGCTGGTCAACATTCCGGTGGTGGCGCTGCGGATCGGCGTGCAGATCGGGCTCTTCGCCGCCTTCTCCGCCACCTTCGCGGCGGCCGGGATGATGATCGGCAACGCGGTTTCCTACCTCGCCGCCGCCGTGTTCTCCGCCATGCTGCTGCGGCCCCGGATCGGCCGGATCGGGCTCGGCGGAATCATGCGGACCCTCGGCAAGGTGCTGGTGGCCGCGCTGGGTGCCGCGCTGGCCGGCCTGCTCGTGGTCAACCTGCTGCCGGGCGGCGACACGCTGAGCTGGTTGCAGGCCGCCTTCCGGCTGGTTGTCGGGGGCGCGGTAATCGCCGGGACGTACCTCGGGCTGGCCATGGTGCTGCGGATCGGCGAGATCACCGAGGTGGTCGGAATGGTCCGCCGCCGCCTCGGCCGCTGACCGCGGCCCCGGGGCCACCCGATCGACCGGCCGCCGAACACGGAGTGTGACCAATGATCACCAGGCTGGGGATACCCCTGTGGATAACTCAGCGATTCGCCGGCCAGCAACCGTAAGGGCCTGTGGACAACCAACCGTAAAGCTGAGCATGGCGGTCCGTTCGGCGGGAATCCGGCGACGTCGCCCCCGGTCGCCACACCGGCGGGCCCCTGCAACGACTACTTGCCGTCAACCTCTAGATTGGCTAGTACATGTGCCAGCAACGCGGCTGACAACGGTCGTAACCGGACAAGCGCGGCCAGTCCCGGCACCTCAGCCGGGTACGCCGGGAAGATGACATGTCGGGGAGACCGGCAACCCGGGTAAGGTCGCTCTCGACGGGTACGGCTGACTCCGGCGCTCCGCGTCGACACCGTCGGCCGGTACTCAACAGGCAGAGCGGGAAGCCAGATGCCCAGCAGCGCGGGTCCATCGATCGACACGATCACCGAGGGAGGACGGGTGACCCAGGTCGGCGAGGGTCGGCAGGCGGAGGAGAGCGCTCCGCCGGTCATGACCTTCGGTGCTCCCACGGCCGGTGAGATCCTCGCCGAGCGGTACGAGCTGGTCGAGCACATCAACAACGACAGCGCGGGCCGGCTGGTCTGGCGCGGGGTCGACGTGGTGCTGCGCCGTCCGGTCGCGGTCGTGCTGCGCTACCCGGGCGGCGATTCGGCCACCGAGATGCTTCAGGCGGCCGTCGCGGCCAGCCGGGTGATCCACCCCAACCTGGTCGGCGTGTACGACGCGATCGACGAGGCCGAGCGGGCGTACGTGGTCCGCGAATGGGTGGACGGGCAGTCCCTGCGGGAGATGGTCGCCGACGGCCCCCTCGACCCGGGCCGGACGACGGCGATCGGCAACGCCGTGGCCAGCGCCCTGGCCGCCGTGCACGCCACCGGCATGGTGCACGGCAACGTGCACCCCGGCACGGTCATGATCAGCGACGAGGGCCGGGTGGTCCTGGCCGACGCCCGCACCGACGGCGCCGACAGCCAGGAGAACGACGTCCGCGCGATCGGCGGCATCCTCTACTTCGCCCTGACCGGGCACTGGCCGCACACCGAGGCCCCGCTGCACGGCGCCACCGCCGGGCACGGCCGGGCCGCGATCCCGGACGCCGTGCGGGACGCCAGCGGCGCGATCGCCGCGCCCCGCCAGGTCCGGGCCGGCGTGCCGGCCTACCTCGACGACCTCACCATGGACCTGCTCGATGCCGGGATCGCCCCGCCGCCGTCGGACGTGCTCTCGGCCGAGCTGGCCCGGCTGGACATCCCGGTGGAGGACGAGCCCTACCTGGAGCCCACCGGGCCGCTGCGGTTCGCCGCCGACAACGGGGACGAGCCGTCGCCGCTGGCCTCGGTCGGCGGGCGGAAGGTCGCCATCGGCATCGCCGGCCTGCTGGCGGTCGCCCTCGTCGGCCTACTCATCGGCATCAGCATCCTCGGCAACGACGACGAGACCCCGCAGACCGAGCCGGTCGCTCGGCCGTCCAGCAGCGCCCCGGCCGCCGAAGCCACCCCCGCCGCCGCGGTGCGCAAGCTGTCGGTGACCGAGGTCCGCATCGTCGACCCGGACAGCAGGCTCCGCGACGAGCTGGGCGGCGCCGAGAAGGTGATCGACGGCGACGAGGACGAGGGCTGGGACACCGACACCTACACCCAGTCGAACTTCGGCAACCGCAAGCGCGGCATGGGCGTCTGGATCGACCTCGGCGAGGAGCGCACCGTCAAGTCGGTGCAGGTGAGCCTCTCCGCGACCGGGGCCTCCGCCCAACTGTACGCGGGCACCATCGACCCGCCGCCCACGTCCTCGGGCGACAAGGAGCTGTTCGACAGCTACAAGAGGAACCCGATCGGGCAGCCCTTCGAGCAGCACGACGGCACCACGATGACCTTCAACGGCTTCGACGCCGACTCGAAGTACCGCTACCTGCTGTTCTGGATCACCGATCTGCCCTCGAACGACCGGGGCTACCAGGTCGGCGTCCAGGAAGTCACGGTCCAGGGGTCGTGAACCGGGGCCCGGCGACGGGGCACCGCACCGATCAGGCGCGGTGATGGACGGTCACGGCGAGCGCACGAGCGACCTCGACCTGCTGCGCGCCCACGTCGCCGGCGACCGGGACGCCTTCACCGAGCTGTTCCACCGGCACCGGGACCGGCTCTGGGCCGTGGCCCTGCGTACCATCGGCGACCGCGAGGAGGCCGCCGACGCCCTTCAGGACGCGCTGCTGTCCGCCCATCGGGCCGCAGCCCGATTCCGGGGCGACTCGGCGGTGACCACCTGGCTGCACCGGATCGTGACGAACGCCTGCCTGGACCGGATCCGCCGCCGGCAGGCGCACCCCACCGTCCCGCTGCCCGACGGCACGCACGGCGGCCCGTTCGCCGGCGGCCCGGAGCCGGCCGCTCCCGTCCAGGACCACGACACCGCCCTGGTGGTCCGGCAGGCGCTCGCCGAGCTGCCCGCCGAGCAGCGGGCGGCGCTGATCCTGTTCGACGTGCAGGGCTACCCCGTGGCCGAGGTCGCCCGCATCCTCGACGTGGCTGAGGGGACGGTCAAGAGCCGTTGCGCCCGGGGCCGCGCCCGACTCGCCGTGGCCCTCGGGCACCTACGTACGGGTGCCCTCCCCGACGACCCGGCCACCGACGCCACCGGCAGGTCGGGCCAGCCGCCCGGCCGGCCCGTACGGCTGGCCGCGCCACGCGCCGGCACCGACGGCTACGACGCCCCGGACGTGCCCGTCGTCACGCGGGGGAACCCCCGGCCGACCGACGGCGTCCGATCAGGGTCGGGGCATTCCCGGCACGTCGCCAACCAGGAGGAATCGTGACTGCTGGGGGGTTCAGGGAGGTCGACCACGACCTGCTCGCCGACTACCTCGGCGGCGCCCTGGACGGCACCCCGGACAAGGCGATGGTGGCCCGGCTGGTCGCCGAGGAACCGGCCTGGGCCGCAGCACACGACGCGCTGGTGCCGGCCCTGGCCCGGGTCGCCGACGCCCTCGCCGCCTGGGCCGAGCCGGCACCGCAGCTGCCGCCGGCCGTCGCCGACCGGATCGCCGCCGCGCTGGCCGGCGCCGGCCCCGGCACGCCGCCCCGCGCCACCGACCAACCGACCCGAGTGGAGCTCGCCGACCAGGTACGGGCCGGCCGGGTGCCCGCCCAGCCCGGCGGAGGCACGCGTTGGCCCGCCGGCGGCCCCCGCTCGACCAGCGGACGCCCCGGCCGCCGCGGGCGGCGCTGGGCCCGGCTCGCCGGGCCGGTGGCACTGGCGGCGGCCTCCGTCGTGGCCGTCGGGCTGGGGCTCAACCAGGTGGTCTCCGGGGGCAGCGACCAGAGCGACGGCGCGGCCGGGCAGGCGATCAGCGCCCAGGCGGAGGCGGGCGGCGCGTTCGCCCTCACCGGCGAGCCGCAGCGCTCGGGCACCGACTGGACGCCGGAGGCGCTGTCCGCCGACGACAGGCCACAAACCCAGGTCAGCAAGCCGGCCGAGTCGTCGTTCGGCGCAGGGCCGGACGCGCCGGCCCAGAGCGGCGGCGGTGACCGGCTGCCCGCCGCCGGGGGCCTGAATCGGCTCACCGGCAACACCGCCCTGGCCGACTGCCTCGCGGCGGTCAGCGCCGAGCACGGGGCCGGTCCGCTCACCGTCGACCTCGTCGACTACGCCCGTTTCCAGGGCAACCCGGCGCTGGTCCTACGCTTCGTCGACCCCTCCGGGGCGCGCTGGGCGTGGGTGAGCGGCCCGGAGTGTGGGGTGCCCGGGTCCGGTGCCGACACCCGCTACCAGACGCGGGTAGGGTGAGGCCGCGGTCCGCCGGGCGACCAGCGGGGCGGGCTGCGGCCGATTCACGAGTGCCGTTCTTCCACGTGACGTGACCCACGGATGCCCTGCTCGGGAATCCCCACTTCGTACGATGACGTTCTGCAAGTCAGTAGTCGGCGTCCGTGCGGCGTCGACGCTCCGACCGGCATCGGTGCGCGTGCCGATGGCGACCACACACATCGGGAGACGGCAGTGGACGAGGTCCGCAACCTGATCATCATCGGCTCCGGGCCGGCCGGTTACACGGCGGCGGTCTATGCCGCGCGCGCCAACCTCAAGCCCCTGGTCATCGAGGGCGTGCAGTCCGGTGGTGCGCTGATGACGACCACCGAGGTGGAGAACTTCCCCGGCTTCGCCGACGGCATCCTCGGCCCCGAGCTGATGGACAACATGCGCAAGCAGGCCGAGCGGTTCGGTGCCGAGTTCCTGACCGACGACGTGACCCGGGTCGAGCTGAAGGACACCGGCAGCATCGGCTCCGGCGCGGTGAGCACCGTGTGGGTCGGCGAGACCGCGTACCGGGCGAAGGCCGTCATCCTCTCCACCGGCTCGGCCTGGCGTCCGCTGGGCGTGCCGGGCGAGCAGAAGTACCTGGGCCATGGCGTCTCGTCCTGCGCCACCTGTGACGGCTTCTTCTTTCGCAACCAGCACATCGTGGTCGTCGGTGGCGGCGACTCGGCGATGGAGGAGGCCAGCTTCCTCACCCGGTTCGCCGAGTCGGTCACCATCATCCACCGGCGCGATTCGTTCCGCGCCAGCAAGATCATGGCCGAGCGGGCGCTGGGCAACGAGAAGATCAAGGTCGAGTGGAACTCGGTGGTCGAAGAGGTCCTCGGCGAGGACGGCAAGGTCACCGGCGTCCGTGTCCGCAACGTGCACAGCGGGGAGAGCAAGGTCCTCGACGTGACCGGCGTTTTCGTGGCGATCGGCCACGACCCGCGCAGCGAACTCTTCCGCGACCAGGTGGAGCTGGACGACGAGGGGTACGTCAAGGTGCAGGCCCCCAGCACCCGGACCAGCATCCCGGGCGTGTTCGCGGCCGGCGACGTGGTGGACCACACCTACCGGCAGGCCATCACCGCGGCCGGCACCGGCTGCGCCGCTGCCCTCGACGCCGAGCGCTTCATCGCCACTATCGAGGGCTGAGCCGTCGCGCCGGGGTTTCCCGGGCAGCACGCCGGTGTGCACTTAACGACTCGAAGGAACAAAACGTAGTCCCCGAGGAGGGTCATAGTGGGAGCGACAAAGGCGGTCACCGACGCGAGCTTCGCCATCGACGTGTTGAAGTCCGACAAGCCGGTGCTCGTCGACTTCTGGGCGGAGTGGTGCGCACCGTGCCGTAAGGTCTCGCCGCTGCTGGAGGAGATCGCCGGCGAGATGGGCGACCAGATCAGCATCGTCAAGCTCAACATCGACGAGAACCCGGAGACGGCGCGCGCGTACCGGGTGATGTCGGTGCCGACCCTGACCGTGTTCAAGAACGGCGAGCCGGTCCAGTCGATCGCCGGCGCCAAGCCGAAGGGCGAGCTGGTCAAGCTGATCCAGTCCGCGCTCTGACCGACGCGGCGCGAAACCCCGTACCCCAACGGGTGCGGGGTTTCGGCTTCCCGGCCGTGACCTGCGCGGACCCTGCCACCTCGGCCGGCCGGACCGCATAACCTCAACCCCGGGGGCGGCCGACGACCGGCCACGCCGCGCCCGGTGGGCGTCGTGTCGCGGCCCCACCTCCCGCAGCGCGGGAGCCGTCGCCGGCGACCGTGCGAAGGGGGCGAGCGTGCGTCCGATCCGACCCGGTGACCGCGGACCGGCGGTGAGCGAGATCCGCGCCGTCCTGACCGGCCTCGACCTGCTCACGCCCGGGTCCTCGGCCGCCGACGAGTTCGACACCGAGACGGAGCGCGCCGTGCGGGCGTTCCAGCAGTCCCGGGGGCTCAGCGTCGACGGACGGGTCGGCGCGGAGACCTGGCGCGCCCTGGACGCCGCCCGCTGGCGGCTCGGCGCGCGCACCCTCTACCACGCGGTGCCGGAGCCGCTGACCGGCGAGGACGTCCGGTCGTTGCAGGAGCGCCTGCTGGAGATGGGATACGACGTGGGCCGCGCCGACGCCGTCTACGGCGTACGCACCTCGCGGGCGGTGGCCCAGTTCCAGCGCGAGATGGGGCTCAAGCCGGACGGCTCCTGCGGCCCGCACACCATGGGCGTGTTGCGCAGGTTGGGGCGGAAGGTGGTGGGTGGCCGGCCGCAGTGGCTACGCGAGTCCGACGCGATCCGGCAGGCCGGCCCGACCCTGGTCGGCCGGACCGTCGTCATCGACCCCGGGCACGGCGGCACCGACCCGGGGGTGGTGGTGCCCGACGGCCCGCTGCGCTGGACCGAGGCCGACCTGGTGTACGACCTGGCCAGTCGGCTGGAGGGGCGGCTCGCGGCGGCCGGCGTGCGGGTGCAGCTCACCCGGGGGCCGGCACCGAAGAGCTGCCTATCGGACCCGGAGCGGGCCCAGCTCGCCAACTCCCTCGGCGCGGACGTGTTCATCTCGCTGCACACCGACGGCCACCCCAACCCCGAGGCGGAGGGGGTGGCGACCTACCACTACGGCACCGACAACGGGGTGACCTCGGCCACCGGCGAGCGGCTGGCCGGGCTGGTGCAGCGGGAGATCGTGGCGCGCACCGGCCTGCGGGACTGCCGTACGCACGCCAAGACGTGGGAGCTGCTGCGGCTGACCCGGATGCCGGCGGTGCGGGTGGAGGTGGGCTACCTGACATCGCCCACAGACCGGGGGCGGCTGGTCGACCCCCGGTTCCGGGACCGGCTGGTCGAGGCGATCGTGGCCGCCGTCCAGCGCATGTACTTCCCGATCGAACGGGACGTCCCGACCGGCTCGATCGACGTGAGCACGCTACGCGCGGCGGTCGCCGCCGGCCGGGTGGGCGCGGGCTGAGGGCACCCGGCACGTCGAGCCGTCAGCCGCCGGTGGAGCGGGTGGCCGGGGCGGGCCGGACCGGTCGGAGCAGGGTCTCCGGGCTCATCGAGCCGAGCAGCTTCTCCAAGGCGTACTCGACGTCGGACTTCCAGCTCAGCGCGGTGCGCAGCTCCAGCCGCAGCCGGGGATAGCGGGGATGCGGGCGGACCGTCTTGAAGCCCACCGACAGGAAGAAGTCGGCGGGGGCCACGCAACTGCCCGCCAGGTCGCCCTCGTCGCCGAACTTGGCGTCCCCGAACGCCTCGATCGCCTTGATGCCGCGCTTGGTGAGGTCCCGGGCGACGCCCTGCACCAGCATCCGGCCGAGCCCGCCGCCGGCGAAGGGTGCGACCACGTGCGCGGTCATCAGCAACGCCGCGTCGGCGGAGACCGGGGAGGTGGGGAACGCCATCGCCCGCGGCACGTAGGCCGGCGGGGCGTACATGACAAATCCGGCAGGCATGCCGTCGACGTACGCGAGCTTGCCGCAGGAGCCCCACTCCAGCAGTGTCTGCGAGACCCAGGCCTCCTTCTCCAGCCCCGGGTCGCCGGCGGCGCACGCCCGGTCGGCCGCTACCGGATCAAGCTCCCAGTAGACGCACTGCCGGCATGGACGAGGCAGGTCTTCCAGGGTGTCGAGGGTCAAGCTGACCAGACGTCGCGACATTGGCGCATCTCCACAATAGGCTCGGAGGCGAGAACGGCGCGGAACGCCGCCGCCATCGGTTCCTCCGACGAGCGATCGTACGCCGCCGGGCGGCCGTACGGGAGGGGACGCGCGAAACACCCCGCAGCGCCCACCCGGGCCTGCCTCGCAGCCACGCGGCCGGTCCGGGATGTGGACGGCCGGCATATGGAAGGGCCGGTACGGGCCGGGAAGGTCTACCATCGGTGGTCTGCGTCCCGCCGCCATGGTCTGCGGTGTCCCGGGTACCCGGGGGCGGGAGCCGCCGACACGCGATCGAGGTGATGTCATGACCGGCACGACGCTCGACGACTACACCGACCGGTACGCCCGGCGCGTCCGGGGCATGACCGCCTCGGAGATCCGCGCGCTGTTCGCGGTGGCCAGCCGGCCGGAGGTGGTCTCCCTCGCCGGCGGCGCGCCCTACATCGCCGCGCTGCCGCTGGACGCGGTGGGCGAGATGCTCGGCCGGCTCGGCTCCGAGCACGGCGTCACCACTCTCCAGTACGGCATCGGGCAGGGCACCCTGGAGCTGCGCGAACGGATCTGCGAGGTGATGGCCCTCTCCGGCATCGACGCGGCGTGCGGGGCCTCCCCGGAGGACGTGGTGGTGACCGTCGGCGGGCAGCAGGCGCTCGACCTGGTGGCCCGGCTCTTCCTGGATCCGGGTGACGTGGTGCTCGCCGAGGGGCCGACCTACGTCGGCGCGCTCGGGGTGTTCCAGGCCGCCCAGGCCCAGGTCGTGCACGTGCCGATGGACGAAGACGGGCTGATCCCTGAGGCGCTGGAGACGGCGGTCGCGGAGCTGGCCCGCGCCGGCCGACGGGTGAAGTTCCTGTACACCATTCCCACGTACCAGAACCCGATGGGCGTGACGCTCAGCGAGGAACGGCGCGAACGGGTCCTCGACATCTGCGAGCGCGCGGGTCTGCTGGTGATCGAGGACGACCCGTACGGGCAGCTCGGTTTCGAGGGCGACGCGCCGCGACCGCTGCGGGCCCGGCGGCGCGACGGGGTCTTCTACCTCAGCACGTTCTCCAAGACCTTCGCCCCGGGGCTGCGGGTGGGCTGGATCCTGGCCCCGCACGCGGTGCGCGACAAACTGGTCATCGCCAGCGAGGCGAACATCCTCTGCCCCAGCGGGTACGCCCAGGCCGCCGTCTCGACCTACCTGGGGACGATGCCGTGGCGCGAGCAGCTCAAGGTGTACCGGGAGGTCTACCGGGAGCGCCGCGACGCCCTGCTGGCCGCGCTGGAAGACCTGATGCCGGCGGGCACCACCTGGACCAGGCCCGGCGGTGGCCTCTTCGTCTGGGCGACCCTGCCCGACGGCCTGGACTCCAAGGCGATGATGCCGCGCGCGATCACGGCCCGGGTGGCCTACGTGCCGGGCACCGGCTTCTACGCCGACGGTGCCGGCACCGGCAACATGCGGCTGAACTTCTCCTTCCCGCCCCCGGAGCGGATCCGGGAGGGGGTGCGCCGGCTGGCCGGCGTGATGGAGCAGGACATCGCCATGCGCCGGGTCTTCGGCGGCACCGTCGGCCGTCCCGGTGTGCGGCGCGGGCAGGCCGGCGCGGACACCCCGGGACCCGACTTGGCATGATTCCGGCATGGCTGCGATCCCTGCCGAGCGAATCACCGTGACCCACCCCGCCAGCACCGCCGAGCTGCACGTGCTGGTGCTCGCCGGTGGGCTCTCCTACGAGCGGGACGTCTCGCTCCGGTCCGGCCGCCGGGTGCTGGACGCGCTCCGCGCCGTCGGCGTGGAGGCGGAGCTGCGGGACGCCGACGTCGCCCTGCTGCCCGCCCTGGTCGCCGACCCGCCGGACGCCGTCGTGATCGCCCTGCACGGCGCGACCGGCGAGGACGGCTCGCTGCGCGGCGTGCTCGACCTCTGCGACGTCCCGTACGTCGGCTGCGACGCCCGCGCGTCCCGCGTCGCCTGGGACAAGCCGTCGGCGAAGGCGGTGCTCCGCGAGGCCGGCATCCCCACCCCGGACTGGGTGGCCCTGCCGCACGATCGCTTCTCCGAGCTGGGCGCGGTGGCGGTGCTGGACCGCATCGTCGACCGGCTCGGGCTGCCGCTGATGGTGAAGCCGGCGCAGGGTGGCTCCGGCCTGGGCGCCGCCGTGGTCCGGGACGCCGCGTCGCTGCCGGCCGCGATGGTCGGTTGTTTCGCGTACGACTCGACGGCGCTGGTCGAGCGGTACGTCCCCGGGATGGACGTGGCGGTGTCGGTGGTCGACCTCGGGGAGGGTGCGCAGGCGCTGCCCGCCGTGGAGATCGTGCCCCGCAACGGCGTGTACGACTACGCGGCCCGATACACAGCCGGCCGGACCACCTGGCACGCCCCCGCCCGGCTCGACCCGGAGGTCGCCGACACGGTGGCCCGGGTGGCCGTGGCGGCCCATACCGCGCTGGGGTTGCGCGACATCTCCCGGGTCGACCTGATCGTGGACGCCGACGGCCAGCCGCACGTGCTGGAGGTCAACGTCTCGCCGGGGATGACCGAGACGTCACTGCTGCCGCTCGCCGTCCAGGCCGCCGGCTTGGACTTCGGTCGGCTGCTCGGGTCCCTGGTGAGCCGGGCCGCCGCCCGGCGCGCCTGACCGCTTCCCCTCGCCGTCCCATCAGGCGGCGTCGGTCGCTTCCTTCCCGCAGGCGCGGCGTCGGGGTCGGGTTACCGGTCGCCCGCCGGCCCACCGGTCGACGGGCCCACTTCGGGCTGATCGATCTCGTCGACCTCCGGCTCCGGAATCTCCTCGGCGGCCTCGATCACGCCGACGCCGTCCTCTTCGTTCGCGGCGGCGGAGGACGCCTGCGCGCCGATGCTCGATGGCGCCTGCCACAGAATGCGGGGCGGCTCGGCCAGCGGACGGCCGCCGAACTCGGCCAGCCAGGCCGCCACCATGGCCAGGTTCTCCCGCCACTGCTGCTCTGAGATGGGCGGGAGGATGGAGTCCCACAGCGACAGGAACGTGCCCCGCAACTGGAGCCGCCCGTACGGCCGGGCCAGGAACCACAGGTGCAGGTGGGCAGAGCCGTCACCCCACCGGTTCACGTGGACCCGGGCGACCCCGTCGAGAGAGCGGATGGCCTTCTCCAGCCGTACCGTCATCACACCCAGCTCGGCGGCGAGGAGGTTGGGCAGGTCGCCCAGGTCGAGGTGGGAGCGGGACTCCAGGATCAGCACCATCGGCAGCCCGGTCGGCCGGTCCATGGCGCGGACCCGCCACCGCTCGCCGACCCAGATGTACGCGTCGTCGGGCGCGGTGCAGGCGGTGCACTCCCGGCTCCCCTCGCCCTTACGCGGGGGTTCCACCGGAACGGGATCCTCAAGGTGCTTGACCCGAAAGTCGCCCTCGAAGGGGAAGGAAGGCCAGGAGGTGAAGTCGGGGACTAAGGGAGGGGTGTCGTGCACGACGCTGACCCTAACCGAGGGAGCAACCTCTGTCCCTACCTGATTCGTCCAGCGCCGGGGTCGGGCCCAGCCCCGGACGGGGGCCGTTCAGACGCCGGGCGGTGATCGGCACGCCGGGAGTCGTTCGATCCCAAGGGCGGCCCCGCAACGTTGTCCACACGTTATCCACAGGCTGCCGAACCCACCACCACCGCCCGTCATCCACAGGCTGACACCCTGTTTCACGCGGGGTTTCACGTGAAACAGGGTGGGGCTGTGGAAAACCGCTGTGGATAACTATGCGTCCCTCGGACGGAAGTTGTGCACAGCCTTCGGTTCCCTCGTTTCTAACGAGTCGACGGGCTGCGCGTCGCTGCCTGGACGCCCGAGACACCGACTGATCCGCCGCTTCCTGGGGGCGCCATCGCCGGACCTCACCCCGATTCGACGGCGCCGGCCCTCACCTCCATTCGACGGCGGCGCGGCCCGGAGATGCCGGAAGCCTGGGGCTCCCGGCCAACGCTGTGCCTTCTCGGCCCACCCGGAGCCGCCACAGGTCCTCATGAGCCCACACCCGGTCATGGAACAGGTCCTTGGCGCGCACGCCTGGGCGGAAGGAGTGGGCCGCCGGACTGAGGGGCCCGTAGCGGCCCGAGTCAGGCCGCGGGGTGTCGGGCTGTGGGTGCGGGGCCCGCAACGATGCAGCGGCCGTCCTGGCTGGCTGCGGCAGCTCGCCAGTGCGAGCGCCAGCCACTCGGATCTCCGCTTCTCGTCGAACTCGTGTGGACGACCCCTGCGGCCCTCGGTTCCCCCCCTTCCGGGTGCGGGCCCCCGTTTCACGTGGAACCGGGCGTCGATGAGCCGTCCGGCGTCAAGACCCGGGCGGCGCGTTTCACGTGGAACAAGAAGTGGTGCGACCTGGCGGTGCGTCGGACGGATCGGCAGGGACGGCTCCCGGGTGCGGCCTCGACGCCTCCGGTCGGCGTGTTTCACGTGGAACCGGCCCAGTGGCACGCCCACAAATCCCGTCCAGGCCAGCATGCCTGTCCGTCCCCCGCTGAGGTCCACCCTTGGGTGAGGTGGGAGGACAGCGGAATCGCCGGGGTGAGCGGTGCGCCCCCGGTGTCGACGAGCGCGCCTCCAGCCCACTGGAGCGAGGGCCGATCCCGCGCCAACCCGGAGAACTCGGAGTCCCGGATAACCAGCGCAGCCCGTCCGGAGAGGACGGGACAGGTTTCACGTGGAACAGGGCGGAGCGCTGCGAGCGCCGTCCCGACATGCGTGGCAGCGCCACGGCGATCGGTTCCCGCCACGCCCTATCGTGTCTCTCCCCCTCGCAGTGGGCCCGGTGGGCGGCGTTGCGCTGAGAGGCGTACCCGCCCGGCGGGCCGCTCCGGCGGCGCGCTGTGCATCCGTCCCAGCCGCGTCGGCCCGGGCCGCCGAGAGGGTTCCGACGAGGGGAGGTCGCGGACGCACCGACGTCGGTCCGCACCCCGCACCCCGGTTGATTTCCGTGGACGCCGTCAGTGGCGATCCGCGATGGGGCCGGGGGATCGACCGGCTCGGAAACGACGTCGGCCGCGTCGTCCTCATCTGGACGGCGCGGCCGGCGACTGACGTGGGCGACTCAGTCCTCGGGATCTTCCTCCTGGACGACCCCGATGATGCCGACGATCCGCTCCAGGTCGTCGACCGTGGCGAACTCAATAGTGATCTTGCCCTTACTCCGGCCTATGTCCACCTTCACCCGGGTGTCGAAGCGATCGGAGAGCCGGTCCGCGAGATCCGTGAGGGCCGGGGCGTGCGGCTTGGTCCGCCGCTTCGCGGCTGGGGCCTTGGCCGGCCCGTCCGCGAGCGCCAGGGCGACGATTTCCTCCGTCGAGCGGACGGAGATCCCCTCGGCGACGATGCGTGCGGCAAGCTGTTCCTGCGCCTGCGCCTCGTCCAGGCTCAGCAGCGCGCGAGCGTGGCCGGCAGAGAGCAATCCTGCGGCTACCCGGCGCTGCACCTGGGCGGGCAGGTTCAGCAACCGGATGGTGTTGGAGATCTGCGGCCGGCTCCGGCCAATCCGCCGGGCCAACTCCTCGTGGGTCGCGCCGAACTCCTCCAGGAGTTGCTGGTACGCGGCGGCCTCCTCCAGCGGGTTGAGGTTGGCCCGGTGAATGTTCTCCAGTAGCGCGTCACGGAGCATGGCGTCGTCGCGGGTGTCCCGGACGATGGCGGGGATGTTCTCCCGGCCGACCGCCTGGGCTGCCCGCCACCGACGCTCGCCCATGACGAGTTCGTACTTCTCGCCATCGAGCGCCCGCACCACGATCGGCTGAAGGAAGCCAACCTCCTGGATGGAGGTCTTCAGCTCCTCCAGGGCCTCCTCGTCGAAGACCTGACGGGGCTGCTTCGGGTTGGGCACGATCGCGTCGACCGGGATCTCAGCGAACCGGGCGCCGGGCACCGGGCTGAGCTGAGGCTCGGAGGGCTGCACGACTGCCGGCGAGGCAATGTCGACTGGTGCCACCGCAGGGGTCGGGGCGAGCACCTCGCCGGCGTCGGGCATCGCCGTCATCGCCTCGGCGGGCTGGACCGGACCGGTGGGGATCAGCGCCCCGAGCCCTCGACCCAGACCACCCCGAGGACGGTTCTTCATACGACGCCTCCCAGCGACTCGTCCGCACTACGCATTCCGGCTCACCGGCTCCTTGACCCCACGCTCGGCGATCTCCTGGGCGGCCTCGAAGTAACTCGTCGCCCCCCGTGAACCGGGATCGTAGGTCATGACCGACTGGCCGTAGCTCGGCGCCTCGGAGACTCGCACGTTCCGGGGGATCACCGCCTGGAGGACCTTGTCGCCGAAGTGGTTCCGGACATCCTGCTCCACGGCGTCGGCGAGTCGGGTACGCCGGTCGTACATGGTGAGCAGGATGGTGGAGACCTCAAGCCTGGGGTTGAGGTGCTGGCGGACCAGGTTGATGTTATTGATCAACTGGTTCAGGCCCTCCAACGCGTAGTACTCGCACTGAATGGGGATCAGCACCTCCTGCGCGGCCACCAACGCGTTGACGGTGAGTAGGCCGAGCGATGGCGGGCAGTCGATGAAGACGTAGTCGAAGTGGCCGGGGTAGGCGTCGATCGCCCGGGACAGCCGCGACTCGCGCGCCACCACAGACACCAACTCGATCTCGGCACCCGCCAGGTCGATCGTGGCCGGCACGCACCACAGGTTGGGGATACCTTCGACGCCCTGAGCCACCTCCTCCAGGGGGACGCTGTTGATCAGGCAGTCGTAGACGTCCGGCACGCCGGTGTGGTGCGGGACGTTCAGCCCGGTCGACGCGTTGCCCTGCGGGTCGAGGTCGACCACGAGGACCCGGTTGCCGTGCAGGGCGAGCGCCACCGCCAGGTTCACCGTGGTCGTGGTCTTCCCCACGCCGCCCTTCTGGTTGGCGACGCACATCACCCGGGGGCGTTCCGGACGGGGCATGGTCACCTCGCCACTCGGATTAAGGATCTGCACGGCGCGCATAGCCTCCATAGCCAACGGTGGGTCATCCTCTTCGCGCGTCGGGGTTTCACGTGAAACGTACGCGGCATCCGCCGGATCGGCCTCATAGGCCCCGGCCGGCAGGGCCGGCGTGTCGGCAGAAACAGCGGCCACCGGGGCCGCATCGGGCACCGCGTACGGTGCGGGTTGCTGGGGCAGGGCGGAGGTGAGCCGATGCGGCGACTCGACGCGAACGGGGAGCCCCGTGTCGGAACGTTCGACTACCGGGGATCCGGGGTGACTGCCACTGCCGTAGACCGTCCCGGACGCCTGCGCCCGGGGAGTGGTAACGCCTGTGCCGGCGGTGGAGACATCGCGGCGCGACGCGGGATCGCGGTCGGCCGGATGCGCCGCCGCGCCTCGGGGATCGCCGGGCCAGCCGTGCTCGTCGGTTTCACGTGAAACGGGGTCCGCCGCGAAACGCTCTCCGCGACCGTTCACCGGTGGATCGTCGTACCTGCCGTCGTCATGCACCTGTCATCCCTACCCGCTCCGGATGGTCGGTCCGCACCCCGTCGTCTTGGCCACGCTCGTTAGCACCACGGAGCGTACGGCCCGGCGGGAGCGGCCGGGACCCCCTCGGGGCCAGATGCCGCCCGCTCCACACTATCGACGCGCGGTCAGCCTACGGCGGACGGGCGCGGCCGGTCCACGTCGGGTTTCCAGGCCGGCGTGGACCCGCACCCGTATAAACGACCCGACCTGCGGCGGGAGGCCGGCGCGATAAGAGAAAGCCGATTCAGCGGCCCCGGCGGCGTCCGCCGGCCGAGCGCTTCGCCGCCGACTTGACGCGGGGCTGGTTCACCACCCGCTCGCGCACGATCTCCACCACCGTCGCCGGCGGCTCGATGATGCCGACTCCGCAGCGCTGCACGGTCGGCTCACCCCCACCCAGCTTCGCGACGGCCCCGGCGTGCTCCGCGATCTCGTCGGCGGCGGACGCACCCTTCAAAGCCACCAGCCGCCCGCCGCGCACCGTCAGCGGCAGGCACCAGGCGGCGAGCCGGTCGAGCGGGGCCACGGCGCGGGCGGTGACGATGTCCGCGCTGAAGGGACCGACCCCGGTGGAGCCGGTGGCCGCCTCCTCGGCCCGCCCCCGGAAGACCCGCACCGACTTCGCCAGGCCCAGCTCCTCGACCACCTCGACGAGGAACGAGGTACGTCGGGCCAGCGGCTCGACCAGCGTGACGGTCAGGTCGGGCCGCGCGATGGCCAATACCAGCCCGGGCAGCCCGGCACCCGACCCGACGTCGAGCACCGACGCGTCCGGCGGGATCCGTTCGGCCACGGCGGCGCAGTTGAGCAGGTGCCGGTCCCAGATCCGCGGTGCTTCCCGCGGACCGATGAGGCCACGGACCACCCCGTCGGTGGCGAGCAGTTCCGCGTACGCGGCGGCGAGTTCCAGCCGATCGCCGAAGAGGGTCCGGGCGGCCTCCGCCAACTCCGGCGGCAGCGTCGCGACGGTCGGACCCGGTGCCTTTCCGACCACAGGTGCCGACGGGTGCTCGGGACCCGGTGCCGTCACGCAGGGAGACGACGCGGCATCGGCGTCGGGTGCCATGGCGGGTACTTCGTCGGCCTGTCCCGGCTGGACAGGCGACGGCCCGGGCGGCATGCCACCCGGGCCGGACACGGCGGAAGCCGTGGTGTCGTCGCGTGTCACCGAATCAGTCCGCCGGCCGGACGACGATGCGGCGGTTCGGCTCGACGCCCTCGGACTCGCTCTCCACACCGCTCATCGCGTTGACGACGTCGTGGACGCACTTGCGCTCGAACGCGGACATCGGTTCGAGCCGCACCGGCTCCCCGTACTCCTTGACCTTCTCCACCGCGTTCCTGGCGACGGCGGCCAGCTCCTTGCGCCGGGTGGCGCGGTACCCGCCGACGTCGAGCAGCAGCCGGCTCGGGGTACCGGTCTGCCGGAACACCGCCAGCCGGGCCAACTCCTGGAGCGCCTCCAGGGTGGCCCCGCGCTGCCCGACCAGGTTCTGCAGCCGACCGCCGACCACCTCGACGACCGGGCGCCCGCCGGACACCAGCTCGTCGATGTCCCCGTCGTAGTCGAGAATGTCGAGCAGTCCTTCGACGTAGTCCGCCGCGATCTCGCTCTGCCGGAACAGCTCGCTCTCGGCCGGCACTTTCTTCTCCCGCACGGCGGCCCCGGTGTCGGCCTCCTCCGCCTCCGTGTCGTCGGTGGCCTCGATCGGCGTGCTCTCCTCGTCCACTGACTTGTCAGCGCTGGGGATGCTGGTCTCGGTCACGGTCTCATCTCCGTACTCGCTCGGCCGGACCGTCGGGTCCGCTGGTTCCCCGGGGCCGGCGGGAGATCGCCGGTGCCCACGGGCACGTCTGTACGGGCGGCTGTCGCCCGCGACCACGCTGCGCGCGGCGGGATCGGCCCGGCGCTGCCCCACGGGCGGCTGCCAAGGGCCTGGTTCCGTCCGCGCCGGGTCGGCGCGGACGGGAAGGCGTCAGCCCTGGCGCTTGGCCGGGCGGCTCTTCTTCGGGTTGGCCGGCTTGGAGCCCGGCTTCGGGCCAGCGACCTTCGGCGCGGCCGGGGTCTGCTTGGCCGGGGCCGGTGCGGCCTTGCGGCCGAACAGGCCGGTGGCCCTGGCCGGCTGGACCGGGCTGCCGGGCTTGGCACCGGTGTGGCCCGGGGTGGGCGGCGGCGGGTACTTACGCAGCACCCACTGCTGCTGGCCGAGGGTGAACAGGTTGTTCGTGACCCAGTAGATGATCACACCGATCGGGAAGATCGCGCCGGAGACGAGCAGTGACAGCGGGATGCCGTAGAGCATCAGGCGCTGGATCATCTTCTGCTGCGGGTCCTCCGCCCAGCCCGTCTTGAGGATCATCTGGCGGCTGGTGAGGTAGGTGGTGCCCATCATCACCAGGACCAGGATGCCGGCGATCACCTTCACGGTGGTGCCGTTGGCCCCGAGGCGGGCCAGCTCGTCGGCGGTCGAGCCGAACTTGCCGGCGATCGGGGCGGTGAAGAGGTTGGCCCTTGAGGCGCTGTCGAACTGGTCGACCGCCCAGCCGTAGAGGGTCTTCTTGTCCTCCGACTTGAACGGGTCGAGGCGGCGCAGCACGTGGAAGAGGCCGAGGAAGACCGGGATCTGGAGGAACATCGGAAGGCAGCCCATGAGCGGGTTGGCCTTTTCCTTCCGGTAGAGCTCCATCATTTCCTTCTGGAGCGTCTCCCGGTCACCCTTGTGCTTCTCCTGGAGCTCCTTCACCCTGGGCTGGAGCGCCTGCATGGCCCGCTGGGACTTGATCTGTTTGACGAAGACCGGGAACAGGATCACCCGCACGGTGACCACCAGGAAGACGATGGCCAGGATCCAGGCCCAGTTCGTCCCGATCACCGCGTCGACCGGCACTCCGATGGCGTCCCAGGCTGAGTGCCAGGTCAGCAGGATCCACGAGATCGCGTAGTAGATCCAGTCCAGACTGAACAATTCTCAGACTCCAGTCACTTCGGCACGGCGGCGACCGCCCGGCTCGGGCACCGGGTCGTGTCCACCAGGGTGAAAGGGGTGGCAGCGCAACAACCGTCGGACCGTCAGGCCGGCCCCCCGGATCGCGCCGTGCCGGGCCACGGCCTCAAGGGCGTACGCACTGCACGACGGGTAGAACCGACAGCGGGCCGGCAGCGCCGGGCTTATCCAACGACGGTACGCGATGATGGGCCGGCTCAGCACCCGGGCACCCAGGCTCGTCGGGCGTGACGCGGCGGAATCCCTGCTCATCGGGGCCGTCGCCCCCGGGGGGTACGGGCTGCGGCGACAGCCGCGTCGAGGTCGGCCCCGAGCCGGGCGTACGACGCCTCGGCCGCAGCCGGGAGCGCGCGTACGACCAGGGTGCTGCCCTCGGGCAAGGCCGTGAGCCGCTCGCGGACCAGATGCCGGAGCCGGCGCCGGACCGTGTTACGGACGACGGCTGGGCCGACGGCCTTGGACACGACGAAGCCGGCGCGGGTCGGTGCGGAGGTGTTCTCCGCACCGGTGGCCCGCGCCGGCTCCGTCGAGGTGCCCGTTGGTGTCCCCGGTGTGGCGGGCAGGGTCAGGTGGACGACGACCACGCCACGGCCGGCCCGGCGGCCAGCCCGGACCGCTGCGGCGAAGTCGCTGCTGCGCCGCAGTCGTTGCGCGGCCGCCAGCACGACTGCCCACGTCCCCCGGACCGGCCCCGGTCGGCCTCAGGCCGACAGGCGGGCGCGGCCCTTGGCGCGACGGGTCGAGAGGATGGCGCGGCCGGCCCGGGTGCGCATGCGCAGCCGGAAGCCGTGGGTCTTCGCGCGCCGGCGGTTGTTCGGCTGGTAGGTGCGCTTGCTCACGTCAGGCTCTCCGTTTTCGTACGCCCCGGGCGCAGGACCGCCGGGGTCGTGTGGTGGTCCAGGCCACCTAGGCGGTGGCCCCCGATCGGTGCTGCCCGGCGGCGCGGGACCTCGGCGATGAGAGGGAGGCGACCGCGGACAGCAAGCACGCACCACCCTAGCAGAGGGCGGCAGAGCAGCCGCTCCAGCCTACGCAGAGGGACAATGAGCGTCAAACGTCTCGCCAGGGCCCCGCAAGCCCGCTGACCACGACCGAAGCGCTGCTTTTCACTGATGTCGCCAAGGGCGCCACCGCGTCGACGGTTGAAGGCCCCGCCCCCACGCTGTTAGCGTGCCCGTTTGCGGTCGGCGTCGTCGCCCCGTCATCGTCGGGCAAGACGGTGTCGTCGTCGAGCAAGACTGGCTCGGGCAAGACCCGACCAGGCAGTGAATCGTTCGGCACGGTGAAACCCGCTTCAGCGCGCCCGTCCAGACAGGGGGCAGGTCCCACCCGCCTCGGGCGGGGGGCCACAATCGGTCAGTACACACAGGCTGTGGATAACTTGTGGATGACGGCCGGTGAGTCGTCCGGCTGGACCACAGCGGCGGTCGGGAGCAGAAGCGAGGGGGGTGGCACGACGGTGGCCGGTACGACCGACCTAGCCGCGGTGTGGACGGCGACCACGGACGAACTCGCCGACGAGATCATCTCCGCGCAGCAGCGCGCGTACCTGCGACTCACCCGGCTCCGCGCGATCGTGGAGGACACCGCGCTGCTCTCCGTGCCGGACGCCTTCACCCGCGACGTGATCGAGTCCCGGCTGCGACCGGCCATCACCGAGGCGCTGACCCGGCGACTGGGCCGCCCGATCCAGGTGGCGGTGACCGTCCGGGTCGCCGAGGACCCCTCGGGCCGCCCCGCCGGCACGGTCTACCGCAGCACCCCGGAGGCCGGCCCGGGCGAACAGCCCACGCTCGACGCGGCCGTGGGTTTCGACACCCCGCCGGTGTTCGACCCGCGCCGCTACGACGGGTCCGGGGTCAACCGGCACGAACCCGAGCTGATCTTTCCTGTTCCGGCCTACCCTGGCCGCGCCGAGCCGGACAGCGCCGACCACGCCCGGCCGCCCCACCCGGACCGCGACGGTGCCGCCGGGCAGCCCGAGCGCGGGGGGGCGGAGCCGGGGCCGGAGGGGGCGCCGCTCTCGGTCGAGGACGAGCACCGGCCGGGACTCATCCCGACCGCCCGGGAGACCCAGGAGCCCCTGTTCGGCTCCGCCTTCGCCGAGCCGCTGCTGCCGGGCTCGGACCGGCGCGGCTTCGAGGAGCAGCCCCGGATCGAGGCCGCCGGCGCAGCCCGGCCCTTCGAGCCCCGGTACTCGGCCGGTGCCGGGCCGGTCCCCCAGCGGCTGCCGCGCGACGGCGGCACGGACAGCGGGCCGGGTCGCAGTGGCATGAATCACCGCCCGGGTGGCCGGGACGACCGCCGGGTCCCCGGCGGCGTGGAGACCGGCGGGAACCGGCTCAACCCGAAGTACATGTTCGAGACGTTCGTCATCGGCTCGTCCAACCGGTTCGCGCACGCCGCGTCCGTCGCGGTCGCCGAGTCTCCGGCGAAGGCGTACAACCCGCTGTTCATCTACGGCAGCTCCGGGCTCGGCAAGACCCACCTGCTGCACGCCATCGGCCACTACGCCACGACGCTGGGCAACGCCCGCTCGGTCCGGTACGTCTCGACCGAGGAGTTCACCAACGACTTCATCAACTCGGTACGCGACGACAAGACGAGCGCGTTCCAGCGTCGCTACCGCGACGTCGACATCCTGCTGATCGACGACATCCAGTTCCTGGAGAACCGCGAGCGGACCCAGGAGGAGTTCTTCCACACCTTCAACACCCTGCACAACGCCAACAAGCAGATCGTGGTCACCTCCGACCGGTCGCCGAAGCAGCTCGCGACGCTGGAGGATCGGCTGCGGACCCGGTTCGAGTGGGGGCTGCTGGCCGACATCCAGCCGCCCGACCTGGAGACCCGGATCGCGATCCTGCAGAAGAAGGCGGCCCAGGAGCGGCTCTACGCGCCGCCGGACGTGCTGGAGTTCATCGCGTCCCGGGTGTCGAACTCGATCCGGGAACTGGAGGGGGCGCTGATCCGGGTCACCGCGTTCGCCAGCCTCACCCGGTCGACCGTCGAGCTGTCGCTGGCCGAGGAGGTGCTGCGGGACTTCATCCCCGACGGCGCCGGCCCGGAAATCACCGCCGACCAGATCATGGTTTCCACCGCCGACTACTTCGGGGTCAGCCTGGAGGACCTGCGCGGGCACTCCCGCTCCCGGGTGCTGGTCAACGCGCGTCAGGTGGCCATGTACCTGTGCCGGGAGCTGACCGACCTGTCCCTGCCCCGGATCGGGCAGGCATTCGGCGGCCGGGACCACACGACGGTCATGCACGCCGACCGGAAGATCCGCCAGCAGATGGCGGAGCGTCGCTCGCTCTACAACCAGATCGCCGAGCTGACCAACCGGATCAAGCAGACCACCTAGCCGTACTCCGCCGCGCCCGCAGGGACGGGCGTAGCGGAGTACGGCTACCGACGCCCGGCCGACCACGGCCGGGCGTTCTCTACGTCTCGGGGGCGTTCTCACGCCCCGGAAAGCGGCAGAAGCCTCGGGTCCACCAGTGGCTGACTCGAAGTCCACCACCGGGGGCTGACAGGTGACCCCGGTCACTTTCGGCCCCCCGGGCCGTCGTCCACAGGCCGGCCGGGTCGCCTCGCGTTGACCCTCGACCCGGTGCAGCCCCCAGGATCGGGGCGTGCCCACTCACCTTGTCCACACGTTGTCCACAACCGGTTGTCCACCGACGGTGGACAACTACGGTCCGTCCGAGCCCGATTACCCACAGGCTGTGGACAAACCCTGGGGACGACGCTGTGGACGGCTGGGGACGGCTGGGGACAACCCGCCCGGTTACCCACAGGACGAGGGTCACCTGTGAGCTCCCTGTTGAAGGTTCTGGGGACAACGACGGAAAGGCCGGCGCGCCCCGTCCACAGGACTGGGGAGAAAGTCGGTGGATAACCGGTGGATAACCGGTGGACGGCGGTGGACAACTCGGTGGATCGGGCGGCCTGTGGATGACCGGGGCGGTTTCACCCCGGGTTCTCCACAGGCTAACCACCGGTACATAACGTGGTTGACCTGCGCAGACATGGGTTTTCCACAGTTTGCACAGGTGCTACGAAGACGACGAGTTTGTTCTTCTATGAGAACAAAAACCAATCATCACCGTTGGACTTCCTGTGGATCGGGCCGGAACGGCCGGAGACAGTCGCTCCGGCACCGGCGCGATTCACGGGGTCGGGCGCACAGCCGATGCCCGCGCGCCCTAAGGTGCGATGGGTACCCGCACGGTCGGGCGGGACTTTGGGCAGCGGTCGGCATGAGAGAGTTGTCGCTGACGTCGACGCGGAGGCATTGATGAAGTTCCGAGTGGAGCGCGACGCGCTCGCCGAGGCCGTGGCGTGGACCGCAAAGAGCCTGCCCAACCGGCCGTCCGTGCCGGTGCTCGCCGGCGTGATGCTCCGGGTGACCGACGGCAACCTGCAGGTCTCCGGCTTCGACTACGAGGTCTCCAGCCAGGTGACGGTCGAGGTGCAGGGTGATGCCGACGGGGCCGCCCTGGTTTCCGGCCGGTTGCTCGCCGAGATCACCAAGGCGCTCCCCGCGAAGCCGGTGGACATCGCCGCGGTCGGTGCGCACCTGGAGCTGGTCTGTGGAAGCGCGCGGTTCACCCTGCCCACCATGCCGGTGGAGGACTACCCGGCCCTGCCTGACATGCCGGAGAGCGCCGGCACGGTCGACGCCGCCGCGTTCGCCTCGGCCGTCGCCCAGGTCGCCGTGGCCGCCGGCCGGGACGAAACGCTGCCGATGATGACCGGCGTCCGTATCGAGCTGTCCGGCGGCAACCTGGCCATGCTCGCCACCGACCGGTACCGTCTCGCCCTGCGCGAGATGGAGTGGCACCCGGACGACCCCGAGGTGAGCATCAACGCCCTGGTGCCGGCCCGGACCCTGAACGACACCGCCAAGGCCCTCGGCCCGCTCGGCGGTCAGGTGACGATGGCGCTGTCGCAGGGCGCGGCGGGCGAGGGCATGATCGGCTTCTCCGGCGGCACCCGGCGCACCACCAGCCGGCTGCTCGACGGCGCCAACTACCCGCCGGTGCGCTCGCTCTTCCCCGCCAGCCACAACGCGGAGGCCCGCCTGGCGGTGAGCACCCTCATCGAGGTCGTGAAGCGGGTGGCGCTGGTCGCCGAGCGCACCACCCCCGTGCTGCTCAGCTTCAGCTCCGACGGCCTTGTCGTGGAGGCCGGCGGCACCGAGGAGGCGCGGGCCAGCGAGGCGATGGAGGCCACCTTCACCGGCGACCCGCTGACCATCGGCTTCAACCCGCAGTACCTCATCGACGGTCTGGCCAACCTCGGCGCCCAGTTCGCGCTGCTCTCGTTCGTCGACGCCTTCAAGCCGGCAGTGATTTCGCCCGCCGGCGAGGATGGCGAGGTAATCCCTGGGTACCGGTACCTCATCATGCCGATTCGCGTCTCCCGCTGATCGCGCATCCCGACCCAGACGCAGCGGAGGTAGGAACACATGCAGCTCGGCCTGGTAGGACTCGGCCGGATGGGTGGCAACATGCGCGAGCGGTTGCGCGCCGCCGGCCACGAGGTGATCGGCTACGACCGCAACGCCGACCGCAGTGACGTCGCGAGCATGGCTGAGCTGGCGGAGAAGCTCGACGCCCCACGGGCGATCTGGGTGATGGTTCCGGCCGGCGTCACCGACACCACCATCGACGCCCTCGCCGAGATGCTGGGTGCGGGCGACATCCTCATCGACGGCGGAAACTCGCGGTTCAGCGACGACGCCCCCCGGGCCGAACGGCTCGCCGAGCACGGCATCGGGTACCTCGACGTCGGTGTCTCCGGCGGCGTCTGGGGCAAGGAGAACGGGTACGGCCTGATGGTCGGCGGCGCGCAGGAGCACGTCGACCGACTGATGCCCATCTTCGAGGCGCTCAAGCCGGCCGGCGAGTTCGGCTTCGTGCACGCCGGCCCGGTCGGCGCAGGCCACTACGCCAAGATGGTGCACAACGGCATCGAGTACGGCCTCATGCACGCCTACGCCGAGGGCTACGAGCTGCTGACCAAGTCCGAGATGGTCACCAACGTGCCGGGCGTGTTCAAGTCCTGGCGCGAGGGCACCGTGGTCCAGTCCTGGCTGCTCGACCTGCTCGACCGGGCACTGGACGAGGACCCGGACCTGTCCGACCTGAGCGGCTACACCGAGGACACCGGCGAGGGCCGGTGGACCGTCGACGAGGCCATTCGCCTGGCCGTGCCGCTGAACGTCATCGCGGCCTCGCTGTTCGCCCGGTTCACCTCCCGGCAGGACGACTCGCCCGCGATGAAGGCCGTCGCCGCGCTGCGCCAGCAGTTCGGTGGCCACGCCGTTCACAAGCGCTGAGCGGCGTTCGCAGCCCGTGTACGTCCGCCGGCTCGAACTGGTCGACTTCCGTTCCTACGAGCGGGTCGGCGTCGACCTTGAGCCCGGCCCCAACATCCTGATCGGCGCCAACGGCACCGGCAAGACCAACCTCGTCGAGGCGCTCGGTTACGTGGCGACCCTGGACTCGCACCGGGTCGCCACGGACGCCCCGCTGGTACGGCTGGGCGCCACGTCCGCCGTGATCCGCTGCGCGGTGGTGCACGACGGCCGGGAACTGCTGGTCGAGCTGGAGATCGTCCCGGGCAAGGCCAACCGGGCCCGGCTGGGGCGCTCACCGGCCCGGCGGGCCCGCGACGTTCTCGGCGCGCTGCGGCTGGTGCTCTTTGCCCCGGAGGATCTGGAACTCGTCCGTGGCGATCCGGCGGAGCGCCGCCGCTACCTCGACGACCTGCTGGTCAGCCGGCAACCCCGGTACGCCGGGGTGCGCGCCGACTACGAGCGGGTGATCAAACAGCGCAACGCCCTGCTGCGCACCTCGTATCTGGCCCGCAAGACCGGCGGGACGCGCGGCGGGGACCTGTCGACCCTCGCCGTCTGGGACACCCATTTGGCCCGGCACGGGGCCGAACTGCTCGCCGGCAGGCTGGAGCTGGTCGCCGCGCTCGGCCCGCACGTCACCAAGGCGTACGACGCGGTCGCCGCCGACAGGGGCGCGGCGGGGATCGCGTACCGACCGTCGGTGGAGCTGACCGACCCGGTGGCGGACCGGGCGGCGCTGGCCGAGGCGCTGCTCGCGGCACTGGCGGAGTCCCGGTCCGCCGAGGTGGAACGCGGCACCACTCTGGTCGGGCCGCACCGCGACGACCTGGCCCTCACCCTCGGCCCGCTGCCCGCCAAGGGGTACGCCAGCCACGGCGAGTCCTGGTCGTTTGCCCTGGCCCTGCGGCTGGCCGGGTACGATCTGCTCCGCTGCGACGGTGTCGAGCCGGTGCTGGTGCTCGACGACGTCTTCGCCGAGCTCGACGCGGGCCGCCGGGAGCGGCTGGCGGGGCTGGTCGGCGGGGCGAGCCAGCTGCTGGTGACCTGTGCCGTGGACGACGACGTGCCGGCCGCCCTGCGCGGCGTCCGGTACCAGGTGGGCGAGGGGGCGGTGCGCCGTGCCGGATGAGCGGGAGCTGCCGCCGGCCCGGCTCGGGCCCCGTACCCCCGCAGAGGGATCTGGCGGCCCTGCGGCCCTGCGTGGCGACGGCGCACGCCGCGGCGGAGGACGCGACGCCGGGCGGGCGGCCGACGGGGCCGGGCGGGCGGACGGCCCGGCCGCCGATGGTGGCGGCGACCCACCCACCGGGTCAGCCGGGCCGGAGCTGGCCCGGGCGGTACTGGACGCCGCGAAGGCCCGGCGCGCGGCGGCGACCAAGACCCGCCGGCGCAGCGTGGTATCGGGCGACGGCGAGGGCGGCCGGCGGCTGCGCGGCTACTCCGGCCCCGGGCCGGACCCCCGCGACCCGCAGCCGTTGGGCGTCGTGCTGGGCCGGCTGATGAAGGCGCGCGGCTGGGAGCAGCCGGCGGCCGAGGCGACGGTGTTCGGCGCGTGGGAGCGGGTTGTCGGCCCCGAGGTCGCGCAGAACAGCCGCCCGGTGAAGCTGGAGAACGGTGAGCTGACCGTCGAAGCCCGGTCCACCGCGTGGGCGACGCAGCTGCGACTGCTCGCCGCCTCCCTGCTCCGGCAGATCGCCAGCGAGGTGGGCCACAACGTGGTGCGCAAGTTGCACATCCACGGTCCGGCCGCGCCGTCCTGGTCCCGGGGGCCGCGCCGGGTTCGGGGCCGAGGCCCCCGCGACACCTATGGCTGACCCCGGCCGAGTCGCCCGGGCTGGCCGCGCACAACTTGGCACCCGGTCCGGCACCAAGCCGCGCCCGGCCCGGCGCTTGCCGCGCGATGTCGCCGACGTGGCGGTCTCCGGGCGGCCGGGGCACCGCCACGTCGGCGAGCCGGGTTCGAGCACGCAGGACGCAGGCTGACCATGCGCCGGGCGGGAGCGTTCCGGTGGGGCCGGTGGGCTACTGGGTGGGCACCCGGTCAGGCATCGGCGTAGACGGCGAAGCCCCGGTCGGCGCAGCGGCGGTAGAAGGCTGCCAGCACGCCCAGTTCGGCGCAGGTGAAGTCCCACTGCGGCGGGTCGCCGTTCTCGTCGCGCAGCGCGTCCAGGCGGGTGTCGAGCCAGCGTAGCTGCTGCTCGGCGAGGCGACCGTCGGCGAGCAGCCCGCGCAGCACGGCGCTGACCGAGTCGAAGGTGACGTTCTCCCCGTGTGGGCGATGCCCGGCCACGAAGCGTTCGATCCCACCGGCGATCCAGGCGCAGCCGTCGGGGTCGATCACCGGGTCCTCGTCCTCGGCGGCGGCCTCCGTGGCGTAGAGCACATTCTCCAGCCCGAGCAGCAGGTCGACCAGTTCCGTGTAGGCGGTCGCCCGGACCGTGCCGGTCTTGGCGATGTGTTCCGCGAGGGCCGCCGTCGGCGCGGAGATTCGCGGCAAATCGACGATCTCGCCGAAATCGACGAACTCGGCCGGTGCGACCGGGTCGTAGAAGCGGCCGGTCCGCGGCCAGTGCACCGCGACGTTGTCCAGCCCCATCTGGCGTCACCCCTTGAGAGCACGTGTCGAAGCGTTCGGGTCGATCGTCCGGTTCCGACCGGAAAAGATCAAGACCAGCCACGCTGGGCGCCGCAAACCTACGCCCACTCCC
>NZ_SMKJ01000109.1:0-19650 GCF_004348615.1 Micromonospora sp. KC207 | reverse complement strand
GGTGACGGGTTGGGGCGGGAGTCCCGGGGTCGTCGTACTGCCGGGCGGGTCATCCGTGCGTGGGCGTCGCGTCGGCGACGTGGCCACGCCCGCCGACTTCGCGCTGTTGCTGGCGCCGGGCCCGGCACCAGCCTGGGCGCACCGGCGGATCCGCTGGCCCGACTTCCTGCTGCCGCTGGACCGGGCCGACGCGCTGGACGCGCTGCGGGAGGCGTTGCGCCGGGCATACGCGGGGCAGCGAGTCGAGGTGGCCTGCCTCGGCGGGATCGGCCGAACCGGCACGGCGCTGGCGGCGCTCGCCGTGCTCGACGGTCTGCCGGCGGACCGGGCGGTGCAGTGGGTACGCGAGCACTACCACCCGCGGGCGGTGGAGACGCCCTGGCAGCGGCGCTGGGTGCGGCGGTTGTCGCGCTGAGCGCCGAGCCCGGTGCGCACGCACACGGGGGCAGTCACGTTCTACGGCCTGCTGCGTTCTGTCTGGTATCGGGTCGCAGCCGGGCGGCCGGACGACGACGGGAGTGGTCTGATGTCATTTGTCGCGGTGCTGGTCGGGTGTCTCGTCGTCTTCGGCCAGTTCGCCGCCGATCCGATCCGGGCCGTCGAGCCGGTCGGGTGGGCGGCGGGTGCCACGGTGTCCCGTCCGGCCGCAGGCGACGACTTCTCCCTGGTGGTGGTGCCTGGGTCGGCCTCGACGGTGGCCGGGAGGCTGGTCCAGGCCACGGTGCGGACGGCGGTTACGACCGGAGCGGCGCAGGGGGTCTCCCTCTCGGTGGGGAGCCTGCCCGGGGGAACGAGCGCGACCGTGGAGCCGGCTACGGTGCGCTCCGGCGAGCCGGCCGTGCTGACCGTGCGGACCTCGGTGTCCACCCGCGCCGGCACGTACGATTTGGTGGTCACCGGTGCCGGCGCGTCGGCCCGGCACACCGTCGTCTTCCGGCTGGTGGTGCGGGCTCCGGCGGTGATCAGAGCGGCGTTCTACTACCCGTGGTTTCCCGAGGCGTGGCGGCAGCAGGGCCTGGACCCGTTCACCAACTACGTGCCGGCGCGGGGCCGGTACTCGATCGAGGAATCGGTGGTGCGCGCCCAGGTCGCGGACATGCGGTACGGCGGGATCACGGTGGGCATCGCGTCGTGGTTCGGCCGGGACACCGTGACGGACCGGCGGTGGCCGGCGATGGTCCGGGCAGCTCAGGGCACCGGGTTCGCTTGGGCGCCCTACTACGAGCCGGAGGGGACGTCCGATCCGACGCCCGAGCGCATCGCCGAAGACCTGCACTACCTTCGGGCCACGTACGGCGGGCAGGGCTCCGCCCTCGCTGTGCTGCCCGACCGGGGCATGCCCGTCTTCGTGTACAACGCCGGGGATCTGACGACCGCCCAGGGTTGCGCCACGGTGGACCGCTGGAACCAGGCCCAGGCGCTGCTCCAGCGGCGGTTCGGCGAAACCGTCCACCTCAACCTGAAGGTCTTCTCCGGCTACGCGGGCTGTTCCGGGACGCCGCAGGTGGCGGGGTGGCACCAGTACGGCCCGGCCCGGGCGGAGCACGACTTCAGCAACGCCCCTGGTGAGGGGTCGTACAACGTCTCGCCGGGGTTCTGGAAGGCCGGACTGCCGTACGGTCAGGGGCCGTTCCTGTCGCGCGACCGGGCGCGCTGGCGGGCCGGGCTGGCCCGGATGAACGCCTCTGGTGCGCCGTGGCAGTTGGTGACGAGCTACAACGAGTGGGGCGAGGGGACCTCGATCGAGAGTTCCCAGGGATGCCGCAATCCTGTCCCGGCGGGAGTGTGGTGCGACTGGAGCGGCGCGGGCCGGTCCGACTTCATCACCGATCTGCATGACCAGCTACCGCCGTCCTAGGGTGGCGGGTACGTCGGCGTGTTGCGGCTGACCCCCGAGCCGGCTGGACCCGCGCGGCGGCTTGCTTCGGGCGCCTGACCGGTGATTCACCTTTTCGGCACGAATTTCAAAACTGAATCGCGCCGCGGCATTTTTTGTGGAAGTTGCGGGGACGTGATGCGGTGGAGACTGTGCTGGAGAAGCGAGTGAGTCCCCCCGTTCACCTGCGCGGACGGCCCCATTGTCGCTAACCGGATACCTCTGTTCGCAAAATGGCTATGTCAGTTTGTCGACTATTCAGACGTTGGACCTTTCGCGGCCATCCCCCATAACCTCACCCGTACCCGAGCGAACCATTGCTGTCGGCGGAATCCACCGACATCGATCTGCATACATGAGCAATTCTTCCGTATTCAATTCATCTGCCAGTTCC
Organism: Micromonospora sp. KC207; assembly: GCF_004348615.1. NCBI lineage: Bacteria > Bacillati > Actinomycetota > Actinomycetes > Micromonosporales > Micromonosporaceae > Micromonospora > Micromonospora sp. KC207. The sequence goes on along the minus strand of NZ_SMKJ01000109.1, from coordinate 17,380 downwards.
ACCGTTAACTGTGAATGGCTCGCGGGCTGCTCGGGTACCGGAGCCTGGAGAGGTTTCCCATGATCGGACACGGGCCGGAGGCCCACGAGCGGCAAGCCGTCGAGGACGACGCCGGACCGCGGCCACGTGAGCTGCGCGCGCCGGAGGATTCGCGGCCACCCCGGCTGACCGTCATCGTGCCGACCCGTAACGAGGCGGAGAACGTCCCCGTGCTGATGGGGCGCCTCGCCCCGCTACTGGTGCCCCTGCAGGCGGAGCTGCTGTTCGTCGACGACAGCAACGACGGCACCGACGGGGTGATCGCCGCGTTGTCCGCCGACGCCCCCGTGCCCGTGCGGATGCTGCACCGGCCGCCGGAGGCGCGGGCCGGCGGCCTGGGCGGGGCGGTCCTGCTCGGTGCCCGGCACGGCCGCGGCGAGTGGGTGCTCGTCATGGACGCGGACCTGCAACACCCGCCGGAGTCGGCCGCGACGCTCGCGGCGGTCGCGATGCGACACGACGTGGACGTGGTGATCGGCACCCGGTACGCCGGCAAGGGCTCCAACGCCGGGCTGGACGGTCCGCTGCGGGAGGTCACCTCCTCCGGAGCCACCCGGCTGGTGAAGGCAATGTTTCCGCGCCGGCTGGCCACGGTGAGCGACCCGATGAGTGGACTTTTCGCGTTCCGGCGCGCGGCCGTGCGGCTGGACCGGATGAACCCGCTCGGCTTCAAGGTGCTGCTGGAACTGCTGGTCCGACACCCGGGCGCCAGGGTCGCCGAGGTCGCGTACGAGATGGCCCCCCGGCACGAGGGTCGGTCCAAGGCTTCCCTGCGGGAGGGGATGACGTTCCTGCGGCACCTGTCGCGGCTGCGCGGGCGGCGACTGGTCGGGCAGATCCGGCACCGCCCGCGCGCCCGGGCCGACCGGGTGCGGCAGTTCGTCCGGATGATCTGCTTCGGGCTGGTCGGGCTCTCCGGGATGGTGGTGAACACCGGGGCGCTGTGGTTCTTCTACGAGCCCGCCAAGCTGCACCACCTCCTTGGCGCGGCGCTGGCCACCCAGCTCTCGACCTCGTGGAACTTCCTGCTGGTGGACAACCTGATCTACCGGCGCGACCGCGTTGGCTCCCTGTCCGCCCGGGCGGTGCGGTTCTTCCTGCTCAACAACGTCCTGCTGGTGCTGCGACTGCCGGTGTTGCAGGCACTGGTGTTCGCGGGCGTCGGCGTGCTGGTGGCGAACGCGGCCACCCTGGTCGCGCTCTTCCTGGTCCGTTTCCTGGTCAACGACCAGGTCATCTACGCGGCGTTGGACCGTGGCCGGCGTGACCCGGTCCGGCTGCTGATCGCCTCCGGTGCGGCCGAGGCGGTCACCCCGCCGTCGCGCCGGCGCTACCAGTACCTGAAGTACCGGTACGACGTGGCCGGGGTGGTGACCATCGGCTCCCAGATCATGCTGCCCGAGCTGGAGTTCTTCCGGGCCCAGTGGGTCGCCGACGCCGACGTGGACATCGCGGTACGGGTCAGCGACGTCGGGGGACGGGGCCCGCAGCGCCGCGCCGCGATGACCCAGTACGCCGACCGGTCGGTTTTGCGGTACGAGGAACAGCTCGGGCGCCTGGGCGCGAACTTCCGCATCCAGCTCGGCTCACCCATCGAGATCCAGGTCGGCCCGCTGCTGGCCCGGTCCCCGCACGTGGTCTACACGAACATCGTCGAGGCGCTGCTGCGCTTCGTGATGGTCGCCCGCGGTCACATGCTGCTGCACTCCGCCTGCGTCACCCTCGACGGGGTCGGGGTGATGCTCTCCGCGCTCACCGACACCGGCAAGACCGCCACCGTGCTGCGGCTGCTGCGCGACCACGGCGGGCTCTTCCTCTCCGACGACATGACGATCGTCCGGCCCGACGGCACCGCGACCTGCTTCCCCAAGCCGCTGACCATCAGCGCGCACACCCTGCGGGCCGTGCAGGCGCAGGACCTGACGCCCCGGGAGTGGCGGCGGCTGCAACTACAGAGCCGGCTGCACTCCAAGGGCGGCCGGTCTCTGGCGCTGACCCTGGCCCGGTTCAACCTGCCGATCATGGGCATCAACGCCGTGACCCAACTGCTGGTGCCGCCGCCGAAGTACAGCGTCGACCGGTTGGTGCCCTGCCGCATCGGCACCACGGCCCGGGTCGAGGAGCTCTTCGTCATCGAGCGCGGCAGGCCCGCGATCGGCGAACTCGACCACGAAGAGACGGTCGCCCGCATGATCCGCAACACCGACGACGCGTACGGCTTCCCGCCCTTCCGGTACCTCGCGCCGTCGCTGACCATCGACGGTCAGCACTACCCGGAGCTGCGGCTGCGGGAGCAGGAGATCCTGGCCGGCTTCCTGTCCCACGTCCGCAGCCGGGTGATCGTCTCCGACCGGTTCGGCTGGGCCGACGACATCCCCCGACTGCTGCGCGGCGAGCGCGGCGGGCCCGCGACCCGCGTCGTGCCCGCCCAGGCGTGGCCGCGCTGGAGCCGGGACCTGACGGCCGCCGGGGAGCCTGCATGAACCTGCCGGGCGCGGCCACCGCCGTCCTGCCGGGCCAGCGCCGGGGCCACCGGGACGACCCGGCCCGCCGCCGGCTCCCACCGCCGGGGTCGTGGCTGCGGGCGCTGCGGCGCAGGCGGTGGGCGGTGGCCGCCGCACTGGCCGCGATCGCCGGGCTGGCTCTGCTCGTCCGGTCCTGGCGGATCGACTTCTTCGGGTTCAACAGCGACGAGGTGGTGTACGCGGGCCAGGCCGCCTCCCTGGCCGGCAACCCCGGCTACACCGACCTGTTCCCCGTCTTCCGGGCGCACCCGATGCTGTTCCAGGCGCTGCTGTCACCGCTGTTCCGCGCCGGTGAGGCGGGCATGAGCGGCCGGTGGGTCGTCGCGGTGGTCGGGGTGCTCACCGTCCTGGCGGTGTACCCGCTCGGGGCCCGCCTCTACGGCCGCCGGGTCGGGCTGCTCGCGGCGCTGCTGCTCGCGGTCATGCCCTACCACGTCATCGTGACCCGGCAGATCCTGCTGGACGGGCCGATGGTGCTGCTCAGCACGCTGACGTTCTACTGCTTGGTCCGGTACGTGCAGGAGCAGCGCGAGGTCTGGTACCTGGCCACCGCCGGGATGCTCGGGCTCACCATGCTGGCGAAGGAGACCAGCGTCGTGCTGGCCGGCAGCGTCTACGCGTTCCTGGCGCTAACCCCGGCCGTGCGGCGGCCGGTGCGGGCCACGCTGCTGGCGCTACCGGCGCTCGTGGTCGTCTTCGCGGCCCACCCCGTCTCCCAGGCCCTCGCCGGGCGGTCGGACAGCGGCCGGAACTATCTGGTCTGGCAGCTTTTCCGCCGACCCAACCACCCCATGTCGTTCTACCTGGAGAACGTGCCGATAACGATCGGGGTGCTGCTGCTCGTCGCCGCGGCGGGCGGCCTCTGGTGGGCCCGCCGGCACAGCAGTTGGCGGGAGACGCTGCTGCTGTCGTGGATCGCCGTACCGGTGGTGTTCTTCCAGCTCTGGCCGGTCAAGGGCTTTCAGTACCTCCTCCCGGTGGCGGTGCCGGTGGTCCTGCTCGGCGCGCGGGCCCTGGTCCTGCTCCCGGTGCCGGCGCGGTTGCCGTGGCCGGGCCGGGGCGCGTCCGCCCGCGCGGTGCCCGCCCGGGCCGGCCGGCTGATCCGGCTGGCCGCCGTCGCCCTGGTCGCGTCGACCCTGGCGGCCTCGTCCTGGGACGCGGTCAGCCACCAGGGCCGGACGACCTTCCTCGCCGGTTCCGGTGGGGTGCCGGGCGGCCGGGAGGTCGGACGCTGGCTGACGGAGCACACCCCCGAGGGCTCCGTCATCCTGACGCTCGGCCCCTCGATGTCGAACATCGTGCGGTTCTACAGCCAGCGGCAGAGCTACGGCCTGTCGGTGAGCCCGAACCCGCTGCACCGCAACCCGTCCTACGTGCCGCTGAACAATCCGGACGGGTGGCTTCGCAACAACAATCTGCACTACGTCGTGTGGGATGCCTTCTCCGCGCGGCGGTCCCCCTTCTTCGCCGACCGGCTGATGACGCTTGTCCGCCGGTACCACGGCCGGGTCGTGCACACCGAGTACGTCGGGGCTCCCGGCGCCTCCGGTCGGGTGACGCCGGTGCCCGTGGTGGTCGTCTACGAGGTGCGTCCATGATTCGTCCGACCCACGTCCCGTCGTCCGCCGCCGCGTCGCGGTGGGCCCGCAGGACGACCCACGCCGCGCTGCTGGCGTGCCTGGCCCTGTCGGCCGGGCCGTCGGCGGCGCTGGCCCGACCCGCGCCGAACCCGGGCGGGGCGACCCCGGCTCCGGGAACGCCGGCCCCGACGCCCCGCACGGCAACGCCCGTCGAGCACTTCATCTTCCTCATGCAGGAGAACCACACCTTCGACAACTACTTCGGCACCCGGCCGGGGGTCGACGGGTTGCCGAAGGACGCCTGCATGCCGGTGAAGCGGGGCGTACCGAAGCCCTGCGTCACCCCGTTCCACATCGGCAAACTCGGGGCGATCGACCTGGATCACTCCGCCGACGCGTTCCGCACCCAGTACAACGGTGGCCGGATGGACGGCTTCGTCGAGGGGGTGAGCAAGCAGGGCAAGGACGGCCGGATGGCGATGGCCTACTACGACGAGCGGGACCTGCCCTACTACTGGAACGTGGCCGACGAGTACGTGCTCTTCGACCGCTTCTTCAGCTCCTCGAACTCCGGCAGCATCCGCAACCACATGTACCGGGTGACCGGCGGGCCGGGCGCCACCGGCAAGGCGGAAACCATCCCGGCGCAGGGGTGGGGCGACATCCCCACCATCTTCGACCGGCTGGAGGCGGCCGGGATCAGCTGGAAGTTCTACGTGCAGAACTACGACCCGACCATCACCTTCCGGTCCCGGGTGGAGGAGGAGAACATCGACCGGGGCGCACAGGTGATCTGGGTTCCCCTGCTCGCGTACGCCCGCTACGTCGACGACCCCCGGCTGTCCAGCAAGATCGTCGACCTGGACGAGTACTACGCCGACGCCGCCCGGGGCGACCTGCCCGCCGTGTCCTTCATCGCCCCGGCCGGCAACAGCGAACACCCGCCGGGCAACATCGGCTCGGGCCAGAACCTCGTCCGTGCGCTGCTCACCCAGCTCATGCGCTCCCCGGACTGGTCCTCCTCGGCGTTCCTGTGGTCCTACGACGACTGGGGCGGCTGGTACGACCACGTCACCCCGCCCCAAATCGACCGCTACGGCTACGGCTTCCGGGTGCCGGCGCTGCTGGTCAGCCCGTACGCCCGCCGGGGGTACGTCGACTCGACCACCCTCGACTTCACCTCGGCTCTGAAGTTCATCGAGGTCAACTGGGGGGTGAAGCCGCTGGCCAGCCGGGACGCGAAGGCGCAGACCTTCCTGGACGCGTTCGACTTCGCCGCGCCGCCGCGCCCCGGCGTGCTGCTCAGCGCCGAACGGGTGCCGGTGGCGTTGCACCGCCCCGATCCGCGGCCGGTCTACGCCTCGTACGCCGCCGCGGTGGGCCTGGTCGTGGCGCTGGTGGTGGCGGCGGCGCTGCGTGGCCGGCGGAGGTCCCGGTGAGCGCCCGGCGGCTGCTGCCGCTGCTGCTCGGCGTGCTCGCGGTGCTCCTCCTGCCGGCCCCCGCCGTCGCCGCGCCCGCCTCCGCCCTGCCCGGCACGTTGAAGATCCAGATGGTCCCGCCGATCAAGGGCGTGGTGGTCACCGTCGATGGCAACACGGCCCGCTCCGACCGCCAGGGGCGGCTGCACGTGCGGGTCCGCAACTTCACCGGCCTGGACCAGCGGTTCACGGTGGTGCCCACCGCGGTGAGCCCAGACCGCCGGGTGCTGCTCGACCGGTTCCGGGGCAGCCTCGACCACGGGGTGCGCAGCCGGACCGTGGAGGTGGGGCTGCGCACGGTGCGCCGCGTCTGGTGGCGCTACGCCGACCGCGACGGCGCGCCCGTCCCCGTCGAGCGGGTGACCGAGATGCGGCTGCGCAGCAACACCGGCGAGGTGATCGAGCTGGCCGGCGCCGACCTGGCCCGGCCACTCTGGGTGGCCGAGAGCCGCACCCAGCAGGGCCCCCGGGGACTGGCCTCCAAACAGCTCTACTACGTGGTCGACAGCGTCATGGTCGACGGCACCTCGGTGGTGAACCGGGCCGGCCACAAGTTCGTCCCCTGGGAACGCCAGAACTGGCTCATCGAGCTGCTCTTCTTCAAGGTGTCCTTCTCCGCCAGCGACATGTTCTTCACCCGACGGGCTGGCGACGGCATCCAGCTCACCCGAGCCGACGGGCGCGTGCAGCGGCTGCCGTTCGCCGCCGACGGCACCGCCCTGGTGCCCGACCTGCCCCGTGGCACCTACACGGTGACCGTGCTGGGTGGCGGGGTCTCCTTCGGCCGGCCGGTGAGCATCAGCCGCGACCAGCAGGTGATGCTCAGCGTGATCAGCGCCGTCGACCTCACGCTGGTGGCGCTCGGCGTGCTCGGCGTCGCGGTCGGCCTGGTCCTGGTGGGCCGGCCGGCGCTGCGGCGGCGGCTGCGGGCCCTGCTGCCCCGCCGGGAGCGCCCAACGGGGCAGCAGGTCGGCCGGTGGCGTCGGCCGCTGCGGGTCGGGCTCGGGTGCGTCGTGGTCGTGCTGGTGTTGGCCAGCATCGGCGCGCTCGCCGCGCGGCCCGTCCGGGCAGCGGGCGAGCCCGTGCCGACCACGCCCGCCGCCGATCCCGCCCCCGTCCTCGCCCACTACTACATCTGGTTCAACCCGACCTCGTGGAACCGCGCCAAGACCGACTATCCGCAGCTCGGGCGGTACTCCAGCGACGACACCGAGATCATGCGACGGCACGTGCGGATGGCGAAGGCGGCCGGCCTGACCGGCTTCCTCGTCTCCTGGAAGCACACCCCGCAGCTCGACGACCGGTTGGCCAGCCTGGTCGAGGTCGCCCGGGCGGAGGGCTTCCGGCTCGGCATCGTCTACCAGGGGCTCGACTTCAGCCGCAAGCCCCTGCCCCGGGCCACCGTCCGGGCCGACCTCGAACTCTTCGCCGACCGGTACGCCGCCGACGAGGTCTTCGACGTCTTCGACAAGCCGGTGGTGATCTGGAACGGCAGTGACCGGTTCACCGCCGCCGAGGTCGCGGACACCGTTCGCGCCGCACGCCAGCGGCTGCTGGTCCTCGGCGCCGCCAAGTCCCCGCAGGAAGTGGCGACCTACGGCTCGGCACTCGACGGCCAGGCGTACTACTGGTCGTCGGCGGACGCGCTCGACGGCCGCACCCGGGACCGGCTCGCGGCGATGTCCCAGGCGGTGCACCTGCACGGCGGGCTGTGGATCGCCCCGGTCACCCCGGGCTTCGACGCCCGCCAACTCGGCGGGCGGCGGGTGGTGGCCCGCCGCGACGGCGAGACGCTGCGGGCGTCCTTCGCCGCGGCACGGCTGTCCCAACCCGACGCGCTCGGCGTGATCAGTTGGAACGAGTTCAGCGAGAACACCCATGTCGAACCAAGCGAGCGGTTCGGCGCGAGATACCTGGAGGTGCTGGCGGAACTGCTGGGGGCCTCCGTCGACCACGACGTGGCGATGGACAGCCAGCAGGCGTACGACGACCACTGGGGACTGCCCGCCTGGGGCGCTGTCGTGGCCAGCGCCGGCGCACTTGCCCTGGTGCCGCTGTGGGTGTTCCTCCGCCGCCGGCGCTCGCCGGAGGGCGCGGTGCCACCGGCGCAGCGCGGCGCCGACCACGACGCGGAGGCGCCTGTGGACAGCTGACGGGGCGGCGCTCGGCGCCGCCCCGACCCTGACGGGTCTGGAGGAGACATGACACGTGAACACCGGACTGTTCTGTGCCGCGTAGCGGCGGTTCTGCTGCTGGCCGGCGCGGCCCTGACCAGGCCAGCCGCGCCGGCCGCGGCGGCCACCCTGACCCCGGTGGCCGACGCCACCGTGGACGCCGGCCATCCCTTGCGCAACTACGGTGGCGCCGTCTCGCTGCGGGTCGACGGTTCGCCCCATCAGGTCGCGTACCTGCGCTTCGAGGTCACCGGCACGGGGGACGAGCCGTCGGCGGTGCTGCGGCTGTACATCGAGACGGCGAGCAGCACCGGGCTGTACGTGCACGGCGTCTCCGACGACGACTGGCGGGAGGGCACGCTCACCTACCATAACGCCCCACCGATCGGCCCGGTCGTCGCCAGCAGCGGACCGATCGCCGCCGACACCTGGCTCTCCGTCGACGTGTCGTCGCTGATCACCGGGGACCGGCCGGTGACCCTGGCGCTCACCACGACCGACGACACCGGCTTCCGGCTCACCAGCCGGGATGGGACGGAGAGCCGCAGGCCGCAGCTCATCGTCCCCGCACCGCCCAACCCGTCGCCGTACACGATCAGCCGGGTCGGGGCCGTCACCTACAGCGCCGTGTCCGAGGTGACCGGGCAGACCTGGACCGGCAGCCTCAAGACCGTGGTGGAGAGCGCGGCGGCCGACGTGAACCGGCTCGGCGGCGGTACGATCGCGTTCACCGCCGGCACGTTCGACCTGGGCGCGGAGTTCTTCAAGCTGGAGGGCCTGCGCAACGTCACCTTCGTCGGCGCGGGGATGGGCCTGACGCTGATCCGCAACTCCAGCTCCGCCGCTGCGGACACGGAGCCGTTCAACACCAAGGGGATGGACGGCGGGGTGGTCCGCGACCTCACCGTGTCGGCCGGCGGCCCACCCCGCACCACCAGTGACGCCCTCGACTTCGACGACGGCAACAACATGCTGGTGGAGCGGGTGCGGGTGACCGCGTCGAGGGGACGGGGGATCATCTTCGACGGCAAGAACCAGAGCTGGACCTCGATGGGCAACACGGTGCGCGACTGCCAGATCAGCGGCACCGCCAGCGACGGCATCGAGCTGCTGGCCACCAGCGGGGACACCATCACCGGCTGCGTGATCACCGGCGTGGGCGGGCACGGGGTGCAGATCAACCGGTCGTCGCCGACCGCCGACCAGCCCAACAAGACCGCCGACGACAACGTCGTCAGCGGCAACCGGATCGACCAGGCCGGCCAGGACGGGATCAACATCGACGGCGGCAACGACAACCACATCGTCGACAACCACGTCACCAGCAGCTCCGACGACGTCTCCGGCCGCGACGGCATCCGGATCACCACGGCGACGTCGGTGCCCTGCTCCGACAACTTCGTCAGCGGCAACGTGGCCACCGACACCCAGGCCGTCAAGACCCAGCGGTACGGCCTGAACATCACCACCCCGGGCTGCGTGGCGACGGTCGTGGGGCCGGGCAACAACCTCACCGGCAACCTGTCCGGGGCGATCCGGGACGCCGGGACCGGGACGATCTACCGGTAGTCCCGCGCGCGACGGGCCGGGTCCACCGCGGCGGGTGGCGGTGGACCCGGCCCACTTCACCGGCTGACGTACTTGCGCAGGTGGGTGGCGGTGTGGGTGTCCCCGTGCGCCACGAGGTCGGCCGGGGTGCCGGTGAACACGATCCGGCCGCCGTCGTGCCCGGCGCCCGGGCCGAGGTCGATGATCCAGTCCGCGTGCGCCATCACCGCCTGGTGGTGCTCGATGACGACCACGGTGTTGCCGGCGTCGACCAGCCGGTCCAGCAGGGCCAGCAGCTTGTCGACGTCGGCCAGGTGCAGGCCGGTGGTGGGCTCGTCCAGCACGTAGGTGTGCGCCTTCTCGCCCATGTGGATGGCCAGCTTGAGCCGCTGCCGCTCGCCACCGGAGAGGGTGGTCAGCGGCTGGCCGAGGCTCAGGTAGCCCAGGCCCACGTCGGCCAGTCGGTCCAGCACCGACCGGGCCGGCCCGCTCGGGAAGAAGTCGCGCGCCTCGGTCACCGACATGCCGAGCACCTCGCTGATGTTCTTCCCCCGCAGCGTGTACGCGAGCACCTGCGGGGTGAACCGGCGGCCCTCGCACTCCTCGCACACCGAGGCGACCCCGGCCATCATCGCGAGGTCGGTGTAGATGACACCGATGCCCCTGCACTTCGGGCAGGCACCCTCGGAGTTGGCGCTGAACAGAGCCGGCTTGACCTTGTTGGCCCTGGCGAAGGCGGCCCGGATCGGGTCGAGCAGGCCGGTGTAGGTGGCCGGATTGCTGCGCCGGGAGCCGCGGATGGCGGACTGGTCGACGACCACCACTCCCTCGCGGCGGGGCAGCGAGCCGTGGATCAGCGAGCTCTTGCCGGACCCGGCCACGCCGGTGACCACGGTCAGCACGCCGAGCGGCACGTCCACGCTGACGTCGCGCAGGTTGTGCAGGTCGGCGCCGCGGATCGGCAGATGCCCGGTTGGCGTGCGGACGCGGTCGCGCAGGCTTACCCGGTGGTCCAGGTGCCGGCCGGTCAGGCAGCCCGATCGGCGCAACCCGGCGAGGTCGCCGGCGTAGCAGATCCGGCCGCCGTCCGGGCCGGCCCCCGGGCCGAGGTCGACCACGTGGTCGGCGATCGCGATGGTCTCCGGCTTGTGCTCCACCACCAGCACCGTGTTGCCCTTGTCCCGCAGGCGCAGCAGTAGGCCGTTCATCCGGGCGATGTCGTGCGGGTGCAGCCCGACCGTCGGCTCGTCGAAGACGTACGTGACGTCGGTGAGGCTGGAGCCGAGGTGCCGGACCATCTTGACCCGCTGGGCCTCACCGCCGGAGAGAGTGCCCGACTCGCGGTCCAGGCTGAGGTAGCCCAGCCCGATCTCGACCAGCGAGTCCAGCAGGTCCCGCAGGTTGCCCACCAGCGGCGCCACCGACGGGTCGTCGATGGCGCGCACGAACGCGGCGAGGTCGCTGATCTGCATCGCGCTGCACTCGGCGATGTTGCGCCCGGCGATCCGCGAGGACAGGGCGGCCCGGTTCAGCCGGGTGCCGGCGCAGTCGCTGCACGTCGTGAACGTCACCGCCCGCTCCACGAACGCCTTGACGTGCGGCTGCGTCGGCTCCTTGTCCTTGCTCAGGTACAGCCGGCGGACCTTCACCGCCAGACCCTCGTACGTGAGGGTCTGGGTGCCGATCTTCATCTTCGTGGCCGGTTTGTACAGGAAGTCCTGCCACTGCTGGGGCGTGAAGTCCTGAAGCTTGACGTCGGGGTCGAACAGGCCGGAGCCGACGAAGGTCTGCCAGTACCAGGAGTCGACCGTGAAGTTCGGCACAGTGATCGCCCCGTCGTTGAGCGACCGTTCCACGTCGACCAGCTGGTGGACGTCCAGGTCGGAGACGCGGCCCAGCCCCTCGCAGGTGAGGCACATCCCCTCGGCGAGGTTGAAGCTGAACGCGCCGGCCGACCCGACGTGCGGCTGCCCCAGCCGGCTGAAGACGATGCGCAGCATGGCGTACGCGTCGGTGGCGGTGCCGACGGTGGACCGGGAGTTCGCCCCCATCCGCTCCTGGTCGACGACGATCGCGGCGCTGAGATTGCGCAGCGAGTCGACGTCCGGGCGGGCCAGACTGGGCATGAACGACTGGAGGAAGGCGCTGTACGTCTCGTTGATCATCCGCTGCGACTCGGCGGCGATGGTGCCGAACACGAGCGAGGACTTCCCCGAGCCGGAGACCCCGGTGAAGACGGTGAGACGGCGCTTGGGTATGTCCACCGAGACGGACGCGAGGTTGTTCTCCCGGGCGCCGCGCACCTCGATCATGTCGTGGCTGTCGGCGATGAACCGTGCTGGCTGCTGCATGCGGAACCCTTCACGCGATCGACGTACGGGGTGACCCGGCCGACTCTGGACCTTTGGGGCCTGGTCGGTTCAATTGTCTCATTCGACCGCTGTGGAAGACTTTCGTCGACACCACACGTGACCAGCGGTGTGAGCGAGCCGCAAAGTCTTAAACGGGCGACACGGCAGGGGATCAGGCCGCCGGCCGCCGGTGGCGCGGCGGTGGCGCGGCGGGCCCAGCGCCCGGCCGGCGGTACGGCGGGAACAGCGGCGGGCCCCGCCCGGTGGTGGTCCACCGGGCGGGGCCCGCGGGGTCGAGCCCGTCGATCGGTCAGTTCAGGCCGCAGGTGGCGAGGTCCAGCCGCGGGTTGGGGCGCTGGCCGGTGACCCGGCCGATGTCGGTGGCGATCCGGTTGAGCACCGCCACCCGCTTGTCCTTCAGCGGGCCAAGGATGGCGTTCTGGATGAAGTTCGGGCCGCCCTCCGGCCGGACCGCGAGGCCGGCGAGGCGGGCGTTGGCCTCGGCGATCTGCTTGTCGAGCTGGTTCAGCTCGTTCTGCACCTGACCGGCGGCCGCCGCGGGTACGGCGGGTAGCTGGTTGCGCACGTTCGGGCAGTTCACCGTCCGCGCCACCCCGGCGTTGGCGCCGTTGCCGTTGCCGGCGTTGTTGCCCGCGCCCGCGTTGCCGTTGTTGCCCGCGCCCGCGTTGCCGTTGTTGCCGGCCCCGGCGGCGTTGCCCGCCCCGGCGGCGTTGAGACCGCAGGTGGCGAGGCTGGACAGGTTGGGGCGCTGCCCACCGGCCCGGGCGATGTTGATCGCGATCCGGTCGAGCACGGCGATGCGCTTGCTCTTGAGCGGGCCGAGGATGGCGTTGTTGACGAAGTTCGGGCCGCCCTCGGGCTTCACGGCGAGCTGCGCCAGGCGGGCGTTCGCGGCGGCGATCTCCCGGTCCAGGTTGGCCAGCTCCTGCTGGACGCCCGCCGCCGCGCCGGCCGGCACGGCCGGCAGCTGGTTGCGTACGTCCGGGCAGTTCACCGTCTGCGCGGCCCCGGCCGCGACGGTGCCGGTGTTGCCGTTGTCGGCACCGGCGTTGTTGCCGGTGGCCGCGCCGTTGCGCAGCGCGCAGGTGGCGAGCTGGTCGAGGCCGGCCGGGGCGGTGCCACCGACCCGGGTGATGTTCAGCCGGATCCGGTCGAGCACGGCCCGGCGCTTGCCGGCGATGTCGTTGAGCTGACCGGCCGCGGCCCCCGGTTCGCGGGCCAGCCGGGCGTTGACGTTGGCGATCTGGGTCTCCAGGTTCCGCAGCTCCTGGTCCACGCCCGCCTTCGCGGCCGCCGGTACCGCGCCCAGCTTGTCGGCCACGGTCGGGCAGGTGACCGACACCGCCGTCGCCGTGTTCTCGCCGGCGGACGCCAGCGACAGTCCGGCACCGAGCACCAGTGCCGCGAAGGCACCGACCCCGCCGAGCTTCAGGACGGCATTCTTTCGCGTGCGCCTGACCATGCACCTCTCCTTGTCCTGACCGCCGAAGCGTCCGGCGTCAATTTCCGTACGCGTCGTCGGCGGTATGCCGCGACGATCGAAGAAACCGGAAACCGGCCGGCGGGAACGGCGTGACGCCCGTTCCCGGAATGGTTCCGGACGGTTCCACGGACAGGCGGAGACATCGTGACCGTCCCGGCATGGGCGGTCGTGGATGACCCGTTTCCTTCGTCGGTCAGTACGGATCTTCGGCGGCGATCGTTCAACCCATTCACCGACGAATTTTCGGTCGCCCGCCGTCCCGTGGCGGGCGAAGACGACAGTCGCCCGCGTACCGCGCCGGTCCGCCGGACAACGGCCGATCTTGCGGGTTAGGGTGCAGGTCATGGAAGCTCCGGTGCTGGCCCTCGCCGCCGCCGTCGTTCTGGGCGCGTCCGGGGTGCCCGCTGGGGTCCACGCCGGCCCGGCCGGTCGGGCGTCCAACGTACCGGCCGCCCCGGTGCCCTGCCCCAGGGCGCAGGCACCGCAGGTGGAGCGCTCCCCGCGGCCGACGCCCCCGCCGTCGGTGCCGCAGCAGCAGGCGGTGGGCGGGGCGGCGCTGGCCACCCCGGCCCTCGTCGCGCCGGCCGGCGCGCCCGCGCCGCCAGCACTCACCGCCACCTCCTGGCTGGTCGCCGACCTGGACACCGGGGCGGTCCTCGGCGGCTGCGGCCCGCACGAGTACGCCACGCCGGCCAGCGTGCAGAAGCTGCTGCTGACCGCCACCGCGCTGCCGATGCTGGACCCCAAGCGGGTGGTGACGGTGACCCACGAGGACCTCGACATCGCCCCCGGCAGCTCCGCCGTCGGCCTGCTGGAGGGCGGCCGCTATTCCGTCGAGACGGTCTTTCTGGGGCTGCTGCTCCAGTCCGGCAACGAGGCGGCCAACGTACTGGCCCGGCTCGTCGGCGGGCCCGACGGCGCGGCCGGCGGGGTGCGGGCGATGAACGCCGAGGCCCGCCGTCTCGGTGCCCTCCAGACCCACGCGGTGACCCCGTCGGGCCTGGACGGCCCCGGCCAGTTCACCAGCGCCTACGACCTGGCGCTGATCGCGCGGGTCTGCTTTGCCGACCCCACCTTCCGCCGGTACGCGTTGACCGAGCAGGCCCGGATCCCCGCCCAGCCCGCGCTGCGCCGGCAGGGTTTCCAGATCCAGAACGAGAACCAGCTCATCTACCGCTACCCGGGCGCGCTGGGCGGCAAGACCGGCTTCACCGACTACGCCCGGCACACCTACGTCGGCGCGGCGCAGCGCGGCGGCCGGCGGCTGGTGGTCACCCTGCTCGGCGCCGAGCCCCGGCCGATGCGCGGCTGGGAACAGGGTGCGGCGTTGCTGGACTGGGGATTCTCGCTGCCCCGGGACGCCTCGGTGGGACGCCTTGTCGCCCCGGGGCAGACGGCCGCGAACGGCGCTCCGGTGGCGTCCCCGGCGGTCGGCGCGGCGGTCACCCCCGAGCCCCGGGCGGTGGCCGCCCACGGGGTCGCCCGGCCGGGCTGGGCGGCGTCCTGGCCGTTCGTCGCGGCGGCCGCCGCCGTGGCCGGGCTGCTCGCCGCCGTGCTCCTGCACCGCCGGCGACGCCGGGCCTGAAGCGGCGGGTGACGCTCGCGGCGCAAGGAGTCAACCCGCGCCGAACGGGTAAGCGCGCCTGGTGACCGCGCAGCACCGGGGGACGATCGTCGTGGTGTCGGCAGACGTGGGGGCCGGCCACGACTCGGCCGCCGCCGAGCTGACGCGTCGGCTCGGCGACCGGGGCTTCGTGGTGCGCCGGGTGAACTTCCTCGACCTGCTGCCGAGCCCGGCGCGGTGGATGTGCCGCGAGGCGTACCGGGGCGTCCTGCGCTGGGCACCGTGGGGCTACGGCGCACTGTTCACCGTCACCTCCCGGTCCCGCCTCGCGGCCGCCGTCCTGCGGGGTGCGCTCGCGCCGCTGCGCGGACGCGCGCGGCGGACCGTCCCGGCCGGCACCCGGGCGGTCGTCACCACGTACCCGTTCGCCAACCAACTGCTCGGGCCCCTGCGCCGCCACGGCCTGCTCCCCGTCCCACTGGTCACCTACGTCACCGACTTCGTCGTGCATCCCACCTGGGTCGCGCCCGGCGTCGACGTCTACTGCACCCTGCGGCACGCCCGCCCCCACGCGGCGGGTACCGGCCCGGGCCCGGACGCCCGGACGGTCGCGCCGCTTGTCTCGGCCGACTTCCCGGCGGCGGCGGGGACGAGCCGGAGCGCGGCCCGGCGGCGCTTCGGGCTGCCGGAGCGGGAGCGGCTCGTGCTGATCGTCGCCGGGGCGTGGGGGATGGGCGACGTCGAGGCGATGGTCGCCGACGTGGCCGCCGCCGACGGCGTGCGCGCCGTGGTCGTCTGCGGTCACAACAAGGCCCTGCGTCGGCGGCTGCGGCGGCTCACCCAGCACGTCCTGGGCTGGGTGGACGACATGCCCACGCTGATGCGGGCTGTCGACGCGGTGGTGGAGAACGCGGGCGGGCTGACCTGCCAGGAGGCGCTGAGCTGCGGGCTGCCGGTGATCACCTACCGCCCCCTGCCGGGACACGGCCGGGCCAACGCCGCGATCCTCGCCGAGGCCGGGCTGACCCGCTGGGTCCCGTCCGCCGAGCACCTGCGTCGGACGCTGGCCGCACTGTCCACGCCGGGGCCGGAACCCACCGGCTGGCCGACGGCCGGTTCAGCCGACGCCGCCGCCCTGGTGGCCGACGCGGCGGGGCGGCCAACCGTCGCCTCTTCCTGCGCGTACCCCAGGAGGACCGTCCTCGACGCGGTGGGCGAGGCGGTCGGGGTGCTGGTCACGGTGCTGCCCCCGATCCGGCGGACGGGCGGGCGGTGACCGCGTCGCGCGGGCACCGGCGGCCCGCCCTCGCGCTGGCCGGCACCGCCGCCGTCGCGCTCGCCGCCCAGCTCGGGCCCACGGCCACCGCCGTGGCGCCGCTGCGCCGTCGGCTCTTCCCCCGGCTCGCCGGCGCGGGCCGGCCCGGGCGGATCGCCCTGACCTTCGACGACGGCCCCGATCCCGAGTCCACCCCGCGCTTCCTCGACGTGCTCGCGGAGCATCGGGTGCGGGCCACCTTCTTCGTGCTGGGCACGATGCTCGTCCGGTCGCCCTGGCTCGCGGCGGACCTCGTCGCCGCCGGGCACGAGGTGGCCGTGCACGGCTGGGAACACCGGAACCTGCTGGCCCGGGGCCCGCTGGCCACCTACCGCGACCTGGCCCGGACCCGGGCCCTGGTCGAGGCCACCACCGGTCTGGCCCCCCGCTTCTTCCGCCCACCGTACGGGGTGCTGACCGGCCCGGCGTTGCTGGCGAGCGCGCGGTTGGGGCTGGCTCCGGTGCTGTGGACCCGCTGGGGCCGCGACTGGAGGGCGACGGCGACCCCCGACTCGGTCTTCGGCACCGTCACCGCCGGGCTGGATGGCGGGGACACCGTCCTGCTGCACGACGCGGACTGCGCCGCGGCCCCCGGCGCGTGGCGGGCGACCCTCGCCGCCCTGCCCCGGCTGCTGGCCGAGTGCCGCCGCCGGGGGTGGGTCGTGGGCCCGCTCGGCGCGCATCGGTAGCCGGACTCCGGGCGCGTGTCGCGTGCTCCAGTGCGGCGACCCGTCGGGCACCGGCGAGGGCGGGCCGGGCTACCGGTACGCCGACGAGTTGCCCACCGACCTGCCGCCCGCGCCGACGGACCCGACCGGCGTGCGCCGGGTCTACGCCCGGGGCCTGCTCGCCATGGCCAACGCCGGCCCCGACACCAACGGCAGCCAGTTCTTCCTGGTGTACGCGGATTCGGCCCTGCGCCCGAACTACACCGTCTTCGGCGAGGTGGACGCCGCCGGCCTGGCCACCCTGGACCGGATCGCCGCCGGTGGGATCGCCCCCACGCCCGGGGAGCCGGCCCCGGTCGACGGCGCGCCCGCGCTGCCGGTGGACATCTGGCGGGCGGTGCGGGGGCACTGACCCCGGGCGTCGGCGGGCGTGGCCGGCGCGTACCGGCCGTGATGCTGCTAGAACGGTGGGTATGGGACGGCGGCGAACGGGGGAGCGGCGCACCCGGCCTGTCGGCGCCGGCGGGCCGGTCGTGGCCGTCGTGGCCGTCGCCGTGCTGCTACCGGGCTGTTCCGCGCCGGAGCGTCCCGCGCCGACCCCGTCCGCCCCGTCCACCCCGACGCCCGCCGAGTC
>NZ_SMKJ01000108.1:0-19651 GCF_004348615.1 Micromonospora sp. KC207 | reverse complement strand
TCCCTCACCCCAGGAACGGAATCCGTCCCCGCCATGCGCCTGCTCGCCGCTATCGCTACCGGCATCGCCCTGCTCGGCACGGCTCCGGCACCGCCCGCGCCGACACCTGGCGCATCTGCGGCTCCGTCCGCCGCGACCTGGGGGGTGGCACCATCGAGCGCAAAGGGCCCGAACGGCCGCCCGGCGTTCACCTACAAGCTGGACCCCGGTGCCACCCTGACCGACTACGTCGCGGTCACCAACCATTCGGCGCGCCCGCTCACCCTGAACCTCTACGCCAGCGACGCGTTCACCACCACCCGGGGCGGGTTCGACCTGCTGGCCGGTGGCCGACAGCCCACCGACGTCGGCGCCTGGGTCCGCATCCCTCGACGGACCCTGACCATCCCGTCAACGTCCCGCCTGGACATCCCGTTCACCCTCACCGTGCCGGACAACGCCACGCCGGGCGACCACGCCGGCGGGATCGTCGCCTCACTCGCCACCACCACCACGGCGGACGCGCAGGGCAACCAGGTCGCCGTCGACCACCGCGTCGGCGCGCGGATCTACCTACGGGTCACCGGTGAGCTGCAACCGGCGCTGACCGTCGAGGACCTCCGAGTGCGGCACACCGGCTCGCTCGACCCTCTCGCCGGTGGCACGCTCACCGCCACCTTCACCGTCCGCAACACCGGCAACGTCCGGCTCACCGGACGACCCACGCTCGACGCGGCCGGACCCTTCGGTCTCGGCGGACGCTCCGTGGCCGCGGCGGCCCTGCCGGAGATCCTGCCCGGCGGGGAACTGACCACCACCGTACGCATGACGGGTGTGCCGCCGCTGTTCCGGCTCACCGCCGGCGCCGCCGTCACGCCCGCCGCTGTGGGCGACCAGGTCCTCGACCCGCCGCCGCAGGGCGACTCGGCACGGGTCACCGTCTGGGCGGTGCCCTGGCCCCAGCTGGTCCTGCTGGCCCTGCTCGCCCTCGCCGGCTGGGCGCTGACCGCCGCCCGCCGCCGGCGGGTCCGGCAGCTCGCGCAGGCGGTGGCCGCCGCCCGGGAGCAGGGCCGCGCCGAAGCCAGCCGGGAAACCGAACGAACCTCGGACCATCCGGGGAAGGAC
This sequence comes from Micromonospora sp. KC207, assembly GCF_004348615.1. NCBI lineage: Bacteria > Bacillati > Actinomycetota > Actinomycetes > Micromonosporales > Micromonosporaceae > Micromonospora > Micromonospora sp. KC207. The sequence goes on along the minus strand of NZ_SMKJ01000108.1, from coordinate 18,547 downwards.
AGGCAGTGACACGCCGTACCGCAGGCGCCGCACCGATCCCCTCGATCGCGTCGCACGGCACCGCACCACCCACACCGCCGTACGGCGGACCACCACCACGTCGCCTGGGGAGCGAGCAATGATGATGAGAAGCGTGCGTGCCGGCGCGGCCGGCCTTGCCCTGGCCGTACTGGCGCTGGCCGCAGGGGGTGCGCCGGCCGTCGCGGAACCGGCCACGGTCAGTGCGACCGGCGCGGATCTCGCCTCGCTGGCGCTCGACGGTGATGCGATGTCCCTGCGGATCCGGGACGCCGCGCAGGTGGCCGGCGATGCGCCCGGGCGCGACCCGGCCGAGGTGGTGCTCGGCCCGGACGGCGGCCTGGCCGGCCGGGTGCCGGCCGGGAAGGCCTTCGCCTTCCTCGGGACGCCGGGACAAGCTGTGTGGTCCCTGTCCGCCGGCGACACCGGGTTTCCGGCCCTGGACACCACCGGGATACGCCCTGGCGTCGTCGCCGACGACATGGTGGCCCTCACCCTGCGCTCGGTGGAGGGGCCGGGAACTTTCACCGCCTACACCCTGTCCGGTCTCGGCACGGCGAGCCCGCTCTTTGGCAGCCGCCCGGGCATGACGCGGACGACGCGGCTGCCGGTGGCCACGCGTACCGGGGGTGTGGTCTGGGCCTTCGACGCGGCGGGCGACTACCGGCTGTTGCTGTCCGGCTCGGCCACCCTGAACTCCGGCCGGAAGGTCAGCGCCGACGCGACGTACCGGGTGCGGGTCCCCACGATCAGCCCGGTCGAGCAGGCGCCGCCGCCGGCCGCGCCCAAGCCGGCGACGCGGCCCGAGGGGCGGTCGGCGCCGCGGCCACCCGCCGCGCCGAAGCCCGAGGCGGCGCCGAAGCCGGCGGCGGCCGCACCGGTCGCTGCGAAGGCGGCGGCAACCACCGCCGGCGCTCACCAGGTGATCGCCGACGGGCACGTCGACATGGGCCCGCAACTGTCCGGCAACACCTGGACGATCCGGATCAAGGACGACCGGACCAGCCCTCCGGTCTGGCGGGAGACCGCCGACGTGGTCCTGCACGTCAAGGACAACGCGAAGATCACCGTGCCCGCCGGCGCCGACTTCCTCGGCAAGCAGGGCGAAGTCGTGTGGCTGCTGCCGCAGTCGCAGCAGGCGGGCATCGTCTGGCCCGGCTGGAACACCCAGCACGAGTCCGTCGTGTCGGGCGTCAGAGGCCCTGTCACGTGGACGCTGAAGGGGGTGACCGGGCCCGGCCGGTACACCCTGTTCCTCACCGGCTCGTTCGGCAACGCCGACGTGCTCTTCGACTCCGACAAGGCGTTCCCCCAGCAGCTGAGCGTTCCGCTCAATACGCATGCGCACGGCAACTGGGCGTTCAGCAAACCCGGCCTGTACCGCCTCGCGGTGCAGATGAGCGGCACCACCAACGCCGGCAAGGGGGTCACCGACACCAAGACGCTCACCATCGCCGTCGGTGACAGCACCGATCCGGAAAGCGGCTTCGGCTCTGACAACGGTGACGGCGACGCTGATGAGGGCGACGGGCCCCTGCCGCGCACCGGTGCCGGCTGGGTGTTGACGGCCGGTGCGGCCGGCATCGCCCTCGTGGTGCTCGGGGTCCTGCTGGTGGCGGCGACCCGTCGCCGCCACGCCGGCCTTGCCGACGCCGCGGGTGGGGCTACCCCGTAGTTTTCCGGTGCTGACCTGGGCGGCCTCGGCGACGAGGCCGCCCCGGAAGAACAGCATTGATAATCGTTTCCATCTCCGGGTATTGTGCGGGCGGCAGGGACGGCAGCGGCTGCACGTCGGGTGCCGGGACGTCGGGGGAGGGCAGGGTGCACATGCCTGGTGTCGGCACCGGCGTGACTCGGGCGACCGTCCACCGGCCGAACATACGGCTGTGGCTGCTGCCGCCGTTGCTGATCGCCTTGCTGGCCACCGGCTGCAGGTCCGAAGTGGCGTTGAGCGCCGACGACGACCGGGTCCAGGTCATCACGACCACCGGAATCCTCCGAGACCTGGTGAGCAACGTCGGTGGTGACCGGGTGGCCGTCAGCTCGCTGGTGCCCGACAGCGCCGATCCGCACAGCTACGAGCCGTCGCTGCGCGACGTCCGCGACGTCGTCTACGCCGACGTCGCGTTCAGCAACTACCTGCTCCTGGAGGAGCAGGCCGTCATCAAGGCCCTGGACGCGAACCTGCGCGACGGCGTACCGAACATCTCGTTGGCCGAGGGAGCGGTGAAGTACGCCGCGGAGATCATCCCGTTGGTCGAGGACGTGTCACTGGACACCCTCTGGCTGGGCATGCGGGTACGCGGCACCGGTGCGGCACAGGGCGCGAACCGTTCCTCCGACGTGCTGCTCAGCGCGACTGCCGCGCAGGGGCCGGGTCGGGTGCTCGCGTACCTGACCGAGTCGTTCGGCAACCCGTCGTTCTACGTCGACTCAGCCGACGGGTTCGACGCCGCCAACGGATACCGAGACGACACCGCCGCGCTGCCACCCGACGCGCACACCCACATGAGCTGGGCGTTCACCAAGCCGGGCGTCTACCGGCTGGCCATGCGGGCACAGTTGGCGGTCACTCCCGAAACGGCACCCGTCCCGCTGGGCGAGCAGGTGTTCACCTTCGCCGTCGGGGTGGATCCACACTCGGTGCCGGGCATGACCGGCGCGACGGTCTTGGGCTCCGGGCACGCCGACGTCACCGTCGACCTCGACGAGCGGCGGCTCTACCTGTTCGCCGACCCGGAGGGCAGCGGTGAGGCCAGCCAGCGGGTGTACGACCCGGCCAGCACCGTGATCGAAGTGCCGAACAAGGCGCTGCTCGAAGTGCCCGGCGACCGGAAATTCCGGTTCCTCGGTCGGCCCGGCACCCAGGTCTACCAGCTTCCGCAGGCGGTCCTCGGCAAGCACGTACACGGCGAGATCGACCCGCACCTGTGGCAGAACGTCCGCAACGCCATCTCCTACACCGAGCTCATCCGGGACACCCTGATCGGAGTCGACCCTGAGGGGGCGGCAGCCTACCGGGCGAACGCCTCGGCCTACATCCGGCAACTGGAGCAGCTCGACACCTACGTCCGGGACACCGTCGCCCGGATCCCACCGTCGCGACGCCACCTGGTCAGCACCCATGACGCGTTCGGCTATCTGGGCCAGGCGTACGGGATTAAGATCTCCGGCTTCGTCACCCCGAACCCCGCCACCGAGCCGAGCCTCGCCGACCGCCGCCGGCTCACCGAGACGATCCGCAACCTGAACATCCCCGCCGTGTTCCTGGAACCCAACCTGGCGGCCCGGTCCACCACCCTGACCGAGGTGGCCCGGGAGGAGGGACTGCGGGTCTGCCCGATCTACGGCGACACCTTCGACCGCGACGTCACCACCTACGCGCAGATGATGCGGTTCAACGCCGACTCACTGCACGACTGCCTGATCGCAGACAACTGATGGAGGAGCCAGTGACGGCAGGACGGGCGCGAGGCCGCACCCGCACGACCACGGCCATCCTGGGCTACGCACTGGCCATGGCGGTCGTGCTGGTCACGACCCAGACCTCGGCGCGGGCCGAGCAGCCGACACCGGGCCTCGGCCAGTCGATCGCCGCCGACCAGCCGCTCGCCACCGGCCGGACCGAACTCGCCACCGGGCACGTCGACATCGGCCCCCGCTACGTCGACAACCAGTGGACGGTGCTGATCCACGACGGCACGCGGGCGCGACCGGTGTGGCGCGACCCCGACGAGGCCCTGCTCCGCGTCTCCGACGCCGCGCTGCAGACCGTTCCCGACGACCCGGCGTACGCCTTCCTCGGCGTCGACGCCGGCAAGCGGGTTTACGTGGTGCCACAGGTCCAGAACCAGGACGTCGTCTGGCTCGGCTGGAACACCCAGGACCCCCGGGTGATGCAGAGCATCGACCGCGGCGTCACCCTGACCCTGCTCGGCGTACACGGGCCGGGGACCCTCACGACGTACCTGCAGTCGGGCAACTTCGCCGCACCGCAGCCGCTGTGGCGATCCACCGAGTCCACGGAGCAGTCCTTCTGGGCCGAGGTCAACACCCACACCCACGCCAACTGGGTGTTCAGCGCGCCCGGCGTCTACCTGGTCGCGGTCAAGGTGTCGGCCGACCTGATCAACGGCGAAACGGTGTCGGCGACCCGCACGCTGCGCTTCGCCGTGGGAGACGCCACCAGCGCCGACGAGGCCTTCGCCGCCACTGCGGACATCCCCGCAGCAGCCGGGCAGGAACCGGCCGACGAGGCACGGACCACGGTCGCCGAGCCGGCCGACACGTCCAGGGCACTGCTGCTCACCGCGCTGACCGGCACGGCCGTCGTGCTCGCCGTCGTGCTCCTGCTCCTGCTCCTGCGCGGACGCGGCGCCAAGCGGCGGGCCGAACGGGAACGCGCCGCGTCGCTGCCGGAGGGCCAGCGGTGAGAGCGCTCGACGTCGAAGGGCTGGACGTGGACCTCGGCGGCCGGCCGGTCCTGCGGGACGTGCGGCTGCACCTGGACCGGGGTGAGCTGGTCGGGCTTCTCGGACCCAACGGCGCCGGGAAGACCACCCTGCTCCGCGCCATCCTGGCACTGACCCGCACCCGCGGCGGCACGGTGACGGTGGAGGGCAAGCCGTCGCGTCGCGGCCGGTCCGACATCGGTTACGTCCCCCAGCGCCACGAGTTCACCTGGGACTTCCCGATCTCCGTCGAGCAAGCCGTGATGACCGGCCGCACCGGCCGCCTGGGTCTGCTCCGCCGCCCCGGCGTCGCCGACTGGCGGGCAGTCGGCGACGCACTGGACCGGGTACAGCTGACCGGGCTGCGCCGCCGGCCGGTCGGCGAGTTGTCCGGTGGGCAACGCCAACGCGTCCTGGTCGCGCGGGCACTCGCGCTCGCGCCACGCATCCTGCTGCTCGACGAGCCGTTCACCGGCCTGGACATGCCCACCCAGGAACTGCTGGGCGACCTGTTCACCAGCCTGGCGCGAGAGGACCGAGCGGTGCTGATGACAACTCACGACCTGGTCGCGGCGGTGGACTCCTGCACCCGACTGGTCCTGCTCAACGGCCGGATCATCGCCGACGGACAGCCGGCAGACCTGCAGGACGCCGAGCTGTGGACGAAGACCTTCGGGGTGAGCGCCGCGTCCCCGCTGCTGAAGCTCGTGAGGGCAGCCTAGTGTCGATCACCGATTTCCTCACCGACCTGCTCAACCCCGACCTCGCGTTCCTGCCCAAGGCGCTGGCGATCGCGGTCATGTCCAGCATCGTCTGCGGCGTCGTCGGCTGCTACGTCGTCCTGCGGGGCATGGCCTTCATCGGCGACGCCGTGGCCCACGCTGTCTTCCCGGGCATCGCGGTCGCCTTCGTCCTGCAGGGCAGCCTGGTGCTCGGTGGCGCCGTCGCCGGTGTCGCCACCGCACTGCTGATCGCGATCTTCTCGCAGAACCGGCGCGTCAAGGAGGACTCACTCATCGGTGTCTTCCTGGTCGCCACGTTCGCCCTCGGCATCGTGATCATCTCCCAGGCCCCCGGATACGCCGGGTCGCTGCAACAGTTCCTGTTCGGCTCGATCACCGGTATCCCGGACCGGGACCTCTACGTCGTCGGCGGCACCGGCCTGGTCATCCTCGGCCTGGTGCTCGCCCTGCACAAGGAATTCGTCGCGGTCTGCCTCGACCGGGAGATGTCCCGATCGATGGGGCTTCCCGTCTTCTGGCTCGACATCGTGCTCTACGTCCTGGTCACCCTCGCCGTGGTGATCTCCCTACAGACCATCGGCAACATCCTCGTCCTGGCCCTGCTGATCACCCCCGCCGCCGCCGCCCGCCTGCTCACCGACCGCCTCGGCGTGATGATGCTGCTCGCACCGGCGATCGGCGGCGTGTCGGCGTTCGTCGGGCTGTACCTGTCCTGGAGCTACGACACGCCGGTCGGCGGCACCGTCGTCCTGGTCGCCACCGCCATCTTCCTCGCCGCCTGGCTGATCGCCCCACGACACGGCGTACTGACCCGGCGCTGGATGCGCCCGACCGAACGGGAACTCCCCGACGCCTCTGGACCGGGCTCCTATGGCCTTCCTCACCCGCAGGAGCCGTCACCGGCCGCCGGATAGGCGGCATGCCGCAGTCCTCGATCGATCGATCTTCTCGTCCAGGAAAGGAGATCAGGCCAAGGCTGCGGAATGAAGCAGTGTGCATGAGGCCAGGCGCGGGCGCGACGATCGGGGACCTCGCGGCGTTTCGTACGACCTGTGATCGGGCGAACTGCCGTGGCCTGACGACTGCGGCTTCTTCTTGTTGCGGATGCCCTGCGGTCCGATCGGCCCTTCCCTGGATTATGCAAAACGACTATCGTTTTCATCAACCGGTCCACTGGGGATCGGGAGAGGAGTTCCACGTGCGTCCTTCCCTCCGCATGCTGCTCGCGACGGCAGCGGTCACCGCCGGGCTCGTCGCCTCCGCCGCGCCCGCACAGGCCGTGGCCACCGTCGTGTTCAGCACCGGGCACATCGACCTCGTCGACATCGCATACGAAGCAGGCACGCTCGAGATCGGCGTCCACGACGAGGAGAACGACGTCGAGTACGCCGCCGACGACGTCGCCATCGTCGTCAAGCGCCAAGCCAAGATCATCGTGCCCAACGACCCCGCCTTCAGCTTCCTCGGTACCCCGGGCGTGTCGAAGGTGTGGGTCCTCCCCGAGATCCAGAACACCAACCTCGTGTGGCCCGGCATCGCCGCCGAGGAGATCGAGGCCGGCGCCTTCGCGGGTGACCAGCTCACCCTGAACGTGCAGTCGGTGAGCGGCCCCGGTCAACTGGCGATCTACACCGAGAACGCCGTCGGCCAGCCCGTGGTTCTCGCCGACAGCGGCAACGGTCTGCCCGACGCGCTGACCCTCACGGCCGGCGACCACATGCACGCCAACTGGGCCTTCGACGCCGCTGGCACCTACTGCGTCACCTTCCGCGCCACCGGCACCCTCGCCGACGGCCAGCAGGTGACCTCCGACCCGACCACCCTGCGCATCCTGGTGAAGGCGTAGTCATCATGCGCATCCACCGTCGTCTCCTCGCCAGCCTCGCCGTCACCGCCGCCCTGCTCACAGGAGCCACCAGCCCCGCACAGGCGGCTTCGGTCACCCTCTCCAGCGGACACGTCGACGTCATCGACGTCGACTACGCCGCAGGCGCCCTCAGCGTCACCGTCATGGACCACACCGGTGCCACCGACATCGAACGCGACCCCGCAGACGTCCTGTTCCAAGTTCCCTCCACCGCCAAGACCACCGTGCCCTCCGGCTCCGCCTGGTCCTTCCTCGGCACCGGCGGCCAGGCATGGATCCTGCCCCAGTCCAACACCACCGGCCTGCTCTGGCCCGGCTGGAACACCCTCGAGGTGCCCACCGGGATCTTCCAGAACAACCGCGTCACGTTCAGACTCACCAACGTCGCCGGGCCCGCCGGATTCAGCGTCTACACCGTCTCCAGCGGTACGCCGACGGTGCTGTTCGACAGCGGCAACGGCCTGCCCGACAGCCTCAACGTCAACCGCAACGTCCACGCCCACGCCAACTGGGCCTTCGACGCCGCTGGCACCTACGCCGTCACGTTCGAGGTGACCGGCGTCCTCGCCTCCAACGGCAGCACCATCACCTCCGGCGCGAAGACCTTCACCTTCGACGTGCTCGCCTGAACCATCCACCGCTGGCGACCACCAGCACCAGAGGCGATCCGCTGAGGTAGGGGGTACCTCCGAACGCGGATCAGGCCGGCGCGGCAGCCCCACCCACCGGGTGCCGCGCCGGCCGCCGTCCCACCGGCGCCCCGACGACGCGACGAGCGGCGTCGAGCCGACGGTTGCCGGTGGCCTGCCCGAGAGCGCGGGTTGCGGCACGGCGCTGCTCGATACCGATGCCTGACACGCCAGGGCCAGTCAGGAACGTATCGGCAGAGGATCGTGGGGCCGCTGTCCGACCGCCACGGTGCAGTACCACTCGTCGGAGGTTGAGGTGGTCGCCACCAGCCCGTGCGCCGACATCGCCGCCGCCGTCCACGCGGCCTGGCTCTCACCGGTCTCGATGATCAGGTGCCCACCGGGGGCGAGCCACCGCGCCGCGCCCTCGGCCACCCGGCGGTGCACCTCGACGCCATCAAAGCCGCCGTCGAGCGCCACCAGGGGCTCGTGCTCGCGCGCCTCCGGCGGCATCATGGCGATCTCGTCGGTGGGCACGTACGGCGCGTTGACGACCAACACGTCGACGGCGCCCCGAAGCCCGGCCGGGAGGGCGTCGTAGAGGTCGCCCTCGTAGACGTGCCCGCCGATCGGTTCGAGGTTGCGGCGGGCGCAGCGCACCGATGCGGGCTCGATGTCGCAGGCGTACAGCCGGGTGCCGGGCACGCGGGCCGCGACGGCCGCGCCGATCGCCCCCGTCCCGCAGCACAGGTCCACCACCACCGCGCCCGGCGAGGTGACGGCGACGGCCTGCTCGACGAGGTAGGTGGTGCGCTGGCGGGGCACGAACACGCCGGACTCGACGATGACCCGCAGCCCACAGAACTCGGCCCAGCCGAGGATGGCCTCCAGCGGCTCGCCGAGCACCCGCCGCCGCGTCAGGTCGTGCAGCTCCTCCAGCGTCCGCGCGGCCTCGACGAGTAGTCGTGCCTCATCCTCGGCGAAGACGCAGCCGGCGGCGCGCAGCCGCAGGACCGTCGCCCCGTCGGGATCCGTGGTGGTCATCGCGTCACTCCTGTCGTCCGCCCGGAAGCGGCCTCGCCGGTGACCAGGGCGTCCCGGACCGCCGGAATCACCTCGCCGCCGAGCGGCTCGACCGTGCGGGCAACGTGCGCGAAGGGCAACCCACCCGCGTCGACCTGCAACAGCATCCGGTCCTGTCCCAGCCGGCGATGCTCTTCCAGGATCCTCTCCGTCACATGCGCGGGGTCGCCGGCCAGCAGCGCCCCACAGCCCGCGACGTGCCGGTCAGAGCGTCCCGGGGCAACCTGGTCATACCATCCCCCTGACCGTAGTGGCCACTCCGGCCCACGAGGCTCCGCCCCGGGCTCACAGGGGTCCCAGAAACCTAGTGCCCGCTCGTCGCCTACCGGCCCGTCGCCGACCAGAGCACCCGCAAGGGCAGACGCATCCACGACTATCACGCCACATCTCCCCATGGTCCGCGCTGCTCCCGCTGCTCGGTCAACTCCGCGGCACTCTCCCCTGGCAGGGAGCGCGCGCCGTCCGATCGGCCGGCGAGGCGATGGGGGTTCGCATGCCGATCGCAGCCGAGGATGTCGACCGGTTGAGGGCCGGAGGTTACGGCATAGGAACCCCGTAACCGCTGATCTATCGGCGACTGGTCAAGTACATGCGCAGGCGTTGCATCGGCGGCAAGAGACCGTAGATGACGATCGGCACCGCGATGGTGGCCAGAACCAGGGTGCGCAGCACCGTCGGCGTGTCCCGGAGCAGGTCGCCGAGCAGCAGTTGCAGCACGGTGAGCGTGGGGAACACGGCCAGCCAGATCATCAGAGCCATGTGATGCCGGGACGGCGGCCCGACGCGCGTCGGCGGGCGGGCGATCGAGTCTTCGGACATGGTAAGTGCTCCTTCAACATGATCGGGTTATGGGTTCAGAGACCGTGGCGGCGCCCGGCGAGGACGGCCTCGGTGACTTGTCGTTCCAGTGCGGCCGAGAACGGGCGGGCGTCCGCGACGGCGCGCTGGACGTCCTCCTCGACCAGGTCGGCGTGCAGGGCGATGGCGGCAGCCGATCCGGCGCCGGCGGCGGTGATCACCTGGGCGCGCGGGTCGACGGCGTTGCCCGCGGCCCAGACACCGGGCACGCTGGTCCGGCCCGTCTGGTCGACGACCACCCAGCCGTTGCCGTCCACCTGGCAGTCCAGGCCGGTGAGCAGGCCGTTGCTCGGCATGAACCGGGGCCGAACGAAGCCGTCTCGTCCCCCGCCGGGCGAACGGCCGCACTGTGCTGCCGCTGACCCGGCAAGCCAGTTCCCTGCAGGCCTGGAAGGTGATCATCCCTGCAGACCAGACCGAGCCTGACCTACGCGTCCACGAGGGTTACGAATGGCTTTACGTGCTTTCCGGACGCCTCCGCCTCGTCCTGGCCCGGGCACGACTTCCTGCTCCGTGCCGGCGAGGCGGCCGAGTTCGACACCCGGCTGCCGCACTGGTTCGGCAGCACCGGGCAGAACCCCGTCGAGATCCTCAGCATCCTCGGCCGTCAGGGCGGCGCGTGCACGTACGCGCCAAGCCCCGCGCCCCCCAGGGCGGCAACTGACGGTGCACCGTTCACCGGTCAGATCGGGCAGCGACACCCCGGATGGGGTTACCTGCTACTGTCCGCCCGCCATTCGAGTCGGTACCGGCTATCACGCGGTGATGGGCACAGGAGCCGACAAAATCAGGTGGCTCATCCGACGCTGACAGCGCTTGGGGTGTCGTGGCGTGCGCGTGTCAGCTTCCAGGGAGACGGGCGGTGGGCGGCTGCGTCGGCCGGAAGGGCCACTCCTCGAACGAGTTGCAGCGCCCGTCCTCGGCGAAACGCATGATCCACAGGTCGCGATACTCCTGACCGGTTGGGTCGCCGTAGCGGACCTCCACCCGCGCCACCGCAGTGTCGCCCTCGACCGCGACGACCTCACTGGTGATGTGGAACACCTCATCGGGGCCATCTCGCTCGTTCTCCCACATCCGGGCTATGGCTGGCAGACCGATGATCGCTTCCTGGTATGGCCCCTGCAGATAGCTGGCCTGCGCGGCGAAGATTGTGGCGAGCACCTCCGTCCCCGGCGTCCGCCACGCACGCTCGTAGGCTGCGATCCAGTCAGTCACCTGCTTCCTGTCCATGGGTGCAGCTTGCCACCTGACCGAGCGCTGAACGGGTGCGTCCGGCCATGCCGACGTCCGTAGTTGTTCTTGGCGACGGTCTGGAATGCTCCACCCATGCCTGCCTACCCGCCCACCTTCGCCGACCAGGTCGTCGCACAGCCCGCCCGCGCCCAGTTCGAGGCGTTCCTCGACGAGCACCGCCACGCGCTCAATGGCTGCTTGGACGGGCTGGCAGAGGAACAGGCGCGCCGATCGTTGGTGGCCTCCCGGACCACGCTGCTGGGTCTTGTGAAGCACGCGACCTTCGTCGAGAAAGTCTGGTTCGACGAAGCCGTCACGTGCCGGTCGCGCGCGGAGATCGGCATCCCTGCGACGCCAGACGAGTCGTTCATCCTCGCCGACGACGACACGATCGCCACCGTCCAGCAGGCACACCGCGAAGCCTGCGAAGCATCACGCCATGCGACGTCATCCCTGGGCCTGGACGACATCCTTCACGGCAACCGGCGAGGCCCGCTTCCGCTGCGGTGGGTGTACCTCCACGTGCTGCGCGAGCTCGCCCAGCACTGTGGGCACGCGGACATTCTGCGAGAGCAGCTCGTCAACGAGTAGCACGCGGGTTCGCCGCGGCGCTGCACTCCGGCGATCCGGCATTCGACGGCCTCTCCGGCTACTTGATGGAGAAGCTGGGAGCAGCGCTGGGGTCGTTGCTCGATGCCGCGACCGCGGCCGGCGAAATCCGGGCCGTGGTCAGCTCGCAGGACCTGCTCTACGCGGTCGCGAAACTGTGCGCCACTCTACCGGGCGAGGAGCCGGACCACGGCCGTCGCATGGTCGCGCTCCTCGTCGATGGACTACGGTCCGTCGACATCGAGCCCTGACCTACTCGCGGTAGAGCATGGCGGATCCGGAACGGCGGCGGGACCGCGCTGCCCAGCCGCCCACCCACCTCCCGATGGTCGAGCTGCTTACCGACCGTGTCCTCTTACCGACCGGCTTTGTGGTTGTGTCCGCGAGTTCGGGCGCCGGATGTACCGCCGGTTCCGGCGGAGGCAGCGTGACGGCACGTGGGCGAAGGTCCTGGCCGAGTTGCAGGCCCTGTTGGAGGGATGACGCCGTCGTCGGTCAAGTGACGGTTGCCGGGTCGGCGATTCGGCCTTCGAGGTCGGCGTTGCGCCGGTCCTAGAAGCGGAGGGTGGACCGGACCGCGGCGAGCCGTTCCTCGAACATCCGGTTGTCGGCGGTCAGTTGCCGGACCCGCTGTTTGAGGCTGGTGTTCTCGGTAGTGATCCGCGCGGTGAGAGCGTAGAGGAGAAGGCTACGGCCGCGCGGGGCCGCCATGCGATCGATACGCGGCAACTCGCCGCGCCCTGGTCGCGACATCTTCCAGCGGGGCCGAGGCGTTCCCGACCAGCACTCCGCCGCCATCGCGGAAACACCGCGCATGGAGACGCTGCAACCTTCGATACTGGCGGTGGCAGAGGGGGAACGGACTGGGCCCACCCTCGCCAGCACAGCCGTGCTTGCCGAGCTGCGGAAGGCACCCTTCTAAACCCGGTTAGCTGTGGCAGCCATCGCGGCTTGCAGGTGATGCCGTGTGTCTTCGTCGAACGCGACGAGTCGTACTCGTTGAACGTTCGTCGGTACGGACCTGATCGTTGCTACGGCGATCCGCGCCGCCCTCTCGGAAGGAAAGCCGTACACGCCGGTGGCGATCGCTGGAAAGGCGACGGTCCGGGCGCCAAGTTCGTCGGCGAGTTGCAGGCTGCGTCGGTAGCAGGAGGCCAGGACGTCGGCTTCGCCTTGGTCACCGCCTTCCCAGACCGGCCCGACGGTGTGGACGACGTGCCGAACCGGCGGGTCGAGGTCGAACGCCGGGGTCGCCATCGCGTCGCCCGGCTGGCAGGGACCGATCGCGCCGCCGGCCTGCGCCAGACGCGGTCCGGCGGCGCGGTGGATGGCCCCGTCGACACCGCCGCCACCGAGCAGCGACTCGTTCGCGGCGGTGACGATGACATCCACATGTTGCCGCGTGATGTCGCCTAGGACGATTTCGATCGTTGTCACAGCAGGATCCTGACACACACGACGACGTGGTTACCTGGCCGTGCGTAGCCGCCCGACCGATCGGCGGCATGTGCGGATGTTCGGCGCGGCTTCCGATGCGGTGGTTGCTGGTCGGTCCCCGAACCGGCTGAGCCCCGGGCTGACGTCTTTTGGATCCGCCGTGCTCGACGAACTCAGCGATGCGGCGCCTCTGCCAGGGAGGGGAACGCGGTGCGCGGCTGCTGACCCGCCCACCACAGCCCGATCGCGAGCGCCGCCGTCGCCTCCAGGTAGGCCGCCCGCGCCAGCCCGCCGCACGGTGCCGGCGTGCAACCGATCGAGCTGATGAGGGTCTGCGTCGCCGTGGCTGCCTCGGCGTGGTCGGCGCAGTAGGGCACGGCCAGCGGTACGCCCTCGAAGGTTGGCGGACGCAGTGTCCAGATGCTCGCGTGGCAGAGGTTGAACGCCTTGACCACGTGCCCGTCGGGCGCGGCGGCTGCCAGTTGCCGCGCCACAGAAGTGCTGCCACCAGTGTTGAGCATCAGCCCGTCGCCGGTCGGTACGACAGGGTTGGTGCAGTCGATGACCGTCCGACCGGCGAGGCTTGCGGCGAGACCGCCCACCAGCTGCGGCGCCTCCGCCGACGGAACCGCGACGAGGATGACATCACCGTGACCCGCCGCGTCCACGAGGCTGCCATGCCCGGCGGCACCGATCCGTCCGGCGGTCTGCTCCGCCCGCCCCTGATTCCGGCCGCCGATCACCACGTCGTGCCCGGCTGCAGTCCATGCACCGCCAAGCGCCGCCGCCATACCGCCCGTGCCGAGTATGCCGATTCTCATCCGCCTGCTCCGTCTCCTCGCTCCGCGGCGGCGCCGTACAGACCGCCGTGCAGGACGATAGGCAGGTCGATGCACACCGCACGGTGTGCAATACATCGGGCACGATGGGCAAATGGGTAACCCCGCTGACCAGCTCGACGAATACACCTCCGACTGCCGGGCCCGCGTGGCATTCGAGGTACTCGCCAATCGCTGGGACAGCGTCGTGGTCTTCACGATCGCCGCGAACGGTCCGATGCGTCCGGCGGTGCTCCTCACCCGCATCGGCGGGATAAGCCCCAAGGTACTCAACGACGCGTTGCGCCGGCTGGAGTACAACGGCCTGGTAGAACGTCGGCCGTACCCGGAAGTGCCACCCCGGGTGGACTACGCGCTGACGGAAGCAGGCGGCGCGCTACTGGAGCCGATGCAGGCGATGGGTGCCTGGGCCACCCGGTACGCCGATGCGGTCCTTGACGCTCAGGAACGCTTCGAAGCCCGAAAGACGTCCACCTGGCCCAGGTCCACTCGGCGTCGCCGCTGAAAGCCTCCCACCCACCGGCGAACCCGAGTGGCAGCGACAACGAGCCCGCACGCGACAGAACGGTCTCATTCGCTGGCGACACGCCCGGTCGGCAACCAGCCAGCTCGGCGTGACGCCGCGTGTCTCGCGATCGCGGCATGAGCGTGCGCGCGTGGCCGGTGGGCGTGGGTGGTGCCTGCCGGGGCCGGAGAGCCGTGTCGGTGGTCGGTGGCAGGGTAAGCGGCATGGAGATCGAGGTACGCCCCGCGACGGTGTTCGAGGATGTCGCGGCTGTCGTCGGCCCGAAGCGGCCGGACGCGAACGTGTGCTGGTGCCTGAGCTACCGCATCGGCGCGAAAGCGAACCTGCAACTGCGCGGGCCGATGCGCGGCGACCAGGTGCGCGAACTCGTCGGGCTCGATCCCCCTCCCGGAGTGCTCGCCTACGATGGCGACGAGGTCGTCGGCTGGGCGGCGGTGCACCCGCGAGCCGACACGAGCTTCGCCCGCAACAAGCGGATCCCGCACCTCGACGGTCTCGATGTGTGGAGCGTGTGGTGCTTCCGGGTACGTCCGGGCCACCGCAAGCGGGGCATCGTGCACCACCTGCTTGCCGGCGCCGTCGCCTTCGCCCGCGAGCGCGGCGCGCCGGCGATCGAGGGCTACCCCGTCGACAACCGTGACGAGAAGGTGGACCTCACGATGGCCTACGTCGGTACCCGCGCGGTCTTCGAGCTCGCCGGCTTCGTCAAGGCGGCTGACACCACCTCGGTGCTCGCCGGGTTCCCGCGTGTGCTCATGCGGCTCGACCTGCGATGACGTCGATCGCCACGGGTAACCTCACCGAGCCACAGGCAACTGGGTCCGCGCTGCCGAACGCCAGACCGGGACCGGTCCGGCCTGCGACGGGGATGGGTTGTCGGTGGCGGACAAGGACGCCGAGATTGCCCGCCTGCGCCGCGAGAACGCCGAGCTGCGGCAGGAGAAGGAGATCCTGCGCAAGGCAGCCGCCTGTTTCGCGAAGGAGATGGGTCGGCGACCAGCCGCTTTGCGGTCTGTTTCCACCCACCGCGCCGCCTTCGGCTTCAAGCGACTGTGCCGGGTCCTGGCGGTGTCCCGCTGCGGTTCTACCGCTGGATCGCCAGCGAGCCGGCCCAGCAGGCCCGCGCCGCCGCCAAGGACGCCCTCGCCGAGCAGATCACCAGGATTCACGCCGACTCCGGCGGCACCTAGGATCCCTGCGGGTGACCGTCGAGCTGCACCACCAGGGCGAGGTTCAAACGTAGCTGATCTTTGTGACTACGGGCGTGACTCAAGATCATCGCCCGTAGTCAATGCCACCAGGTCAATCCTGGTGGAGCCGAGGGGACTCGAACCCCTGACCCCCACACTGCCAGTGTGGTGCGCTACCAGCTGCGCCACGGCCCCTTGCTGTCGCCCCCGGTTGCCCGGGCACGGAGAGAACTATACACACGCCCGTCCGCATGGTCATCTCGCGGGGCCCCCTCCCCCGGGCGTCAGTTGAGCGCCACGTCGGGCGGGAAGTGGGCGACGGCCGCCATCATCCCGCCCTGCCGACGAAGCACCATCGGCCACAGGTCGTCGGGACGGTCGACGAACGCGTCACCGGGCAACGCGTCCAGGACGAACCAGGACCCGTCCTCGATTTCCTGCTCCAGCTGGCCCGCGCCCCAGCCCGAGTATCCGGCGAACACCCGGATGCCGCCGATGCTCTCCCGCAGCCGCTCCGGGTCGGCGGACAGGTCGATCGTGCCCACCGCGCCGGAGACCTGGTGGAAGCCGCGCAGCCGCTTGACGGGGTTGCGCAGCCGGGCCAGGCAGATGGCCGAGTCAGGCTGGACGGGGCCGCCCTCGAAGAGCACCGCCGGGTCCCGCGCCAGGTCGCTCCATTCACCGAGGACGTCGGCCACCGGCACCTCCGTGGCCCGGTTGAGCACCACGCCGAGCGCGCCGCCCGGCTCGTGGGCCACCAGCAGCACCACGGTCCGGTCGAAGTTCGGGTCCTTGAGCGTCGGGGTCGCGACCAGCAGCCGTCCGGTCATCGAGTCCATCGCCCGCCCGCCGATCGCCTGGTCCTCTCCCTGCATGTCGGACATCCGTCAGCCGCACGCCGGGACGCGGTATAGGTCACCCCGGACGGCCGTGCCGTCGGGGCGGACGGGACCGACGTCGTGGCCTGCGCGGGGGGCGGTCGGCCGGACCCGGTCGGCACGGGACGCCGGGCTCATCCGTGCTGTCAACGCCATGCCTGGCACCATAGCCTGCGCCCGGGGCGCTGGCTAAGGTCTGACCGGTGAGTGATCGAGTGGGATCGAAGGGAGCGACGATGGGTCCGACGGCGGACATCGCGGTCATCGGCGGTTCGGGGCTCTACGCCCTGCTGGAGGGCGCGACCGAGCACCGGGTGCAGACGCCCTACGGCGACCCCTCGGACCCGGTCACGGTCGCTGAGGTGGGCGGCCGGCGCGTGGCGTTCCTGCCCCGGCACGGACGCGACCACCGGCACCCGCCGCACCTGATTCCGTACCAGGCGAACCTGTGGGCGCTGCGGTCGCTCGGGGTACGCCAGGTCCTCGCCCCGTGCGCGGTCGGCGGGCTCCGCCCCGAGCTGGGGCCGGGCACGTTCGTCGTGCCGGACCAGTTGATCGACCGGACCAGCGGTCGGGTCCAGACCTACTACGACCGGGGCGCGGTGCACGTGGCCTTCGGCGACCCGTACTGCCCGGTGGGGCGCCGGACACTGCTGGACGCGGCGACCGGTCGAGGCGTGTCGGCGGTCGATGGCGGGGCGATGGTGGTCGTGGAGGGGCCACGCTTCTCCACCCGCGCGGAGTCGCGCTGGTTCACCGCGATCGGCGGGGCGGTGGTCAACATGACCGGGCACCCGGAGGCGGTGCTGGCCCGCGAGCTGGCCCTCTGCTACACCCCGATCGCGCTGGTCACCGACCTCGACGCGGGGGTGGAGGCGGGCGAGTCGGTCACCCAGGAGGAGGTCTTCCGGGTCTTCGGCGAGAACACCGACCGGCTGCGCGAGGTGCTGTTGGACGCCGTCGCCGCCCTGCCGACCGGGCGGGACTGCCCGTGCGGGCGGGCGCTGGACGGGATCAAGCTGCCCTTCGCCCTCCCCTGACCGCAGCGGCGGGCGGGCGGCCAAAACCCCGGCAAGTGAGAATTTTCCGGATAGATTCGGCAGATCGGGGATCGGTCCGCGCGCGCCGGCTCCGCCGAGGAGCCAGCACCGCCGCGACACGGAGGCCCGCCGATGGCAACGGTCCGCGAGACGACGTACGACCTGCTGCGGGCACTGGGCATGACCACCGTCTTCGGCAACCCCGGCTCGACTGAGGAGCCGTTCCTCCAGGACTTCCCCGACGACTTCCGGTACGTCCACGCCCTGCACGAGGCGTCCGCGGTCGCCATGGCCGACGGGTACGCCCAGGCCACCGGCCGCCCCGCCCACGTCAACCTGCACACCGCCCCGGGCACCGGCAACGGCATGGGCAACCTGGTCACCGCATGGCACAACAAGACGCCGCTGATCGTCTCGGCCGGTCAGCAGACCCGGGAGATGCTGCTGCTGGAGCCCCGGCTGGCCAGCCGCCACGCGACCGAGCTGACCCAGCCGTACGTCAAGTGGAGCCACGAACCGGCCCGCGCGCAGGACATCCCGGCGGCGTTCATGCGGGCGTACGCCACGGCCACGCAGCCACCGACCGGCCCGGTCTTCCTCTCCCTGCCGATGGACGACTGGGCCCAGCCGGCGGCCGGGGCACCCGAGGTACGCACCGTGGCCACCCGGTACGCCCCGGACCCGGCCCGGCTGCGGGAGTTCGCCGCCCGGGTGGCCGCCAGCCGCTGCCCCGCGCTGGTGCTCGGCGGGGCGGTCGACCGGGCCGGGGCGTGGCCGGCGGCGGTGGCCCTGGCCAAGCGGCTGGCCGCACCGGTCTGGGCCGCGCCCGCACCGGAGCGGGCCCCGTTTCCCGAGGACCACCCGCATTTCCGCGGCGTGCTGCCGTACGCGATCGGGCCGTTGGCCGAGGCGCTGGCCGGCCACGACACGGTGCTGGTGGTCGGCGCGCCGGTGTTCCGCTACTACCCCCACGTGCCGGGCGACCACCTGCCCGCCGGAGCCCGCCTGCTGCACGTCACCGACGACCCGGACGAGACGGCCCGCGCCCCGGTTGGCGACAGCCTGCTCGCCGACCCGGGCCTGGCCCTGGCCGCCCTGGTCGAACTGCTCCCGGCGACCGACCGACCGCCCCCGGCGCCCCGG
>NZ_SMKJ01000107.1:0-19712 GCF_004348615.1 Micromonospora sp. KC207 | reverse complement strand
GTTCTCCCGGGGGCGGGAAACCGTGGCCACCAGCCGTTCGGCGACCTCGCGCAGCGGGATGTCCAGCGACGTCGCCGCGCTGCGCAGCACCGCCAGGGCCTCCGGGGCGCGGCAGCCGCGCTGCGTCATGATGACGCCGATCGCCTGCCCGACGACCCCCTCGCCGAGCAGGGTGACGTCCAACTCGGCAGCCTCGGCGGCCCGCCGCTCCCGGCCCCGGACAGCGGCGAGCAGCAGGCCGGCGTGCTCGGCGAGGAGCATCGCGGTGAGCTGGTGGCGGGTGCTCAGCGCGTCCGGCGTCGAGGCGTACAGGTTGATCGCGCCGATGACCTGCTCGTCGACGTCGACCGGGGCGGAGATGACGCCGCGTACCCCCGACTGGCGGGCCCTGGCCGTCCAGCTCGGCCACCGGGACTCCCGCCCGAGGTCCTCGGCGGTGATCATCTCGCGGCGGTGGATGGCGCTCATCGCGGGCGAGTCGGGCGCGTGGCTCAGGTCGTCCAGGCCCGCGAGGGCCGGGTCGGAGGCGGCCACCCCGGCCGGCTCACCCGCCCGCAGCGCCGTGAAGCCGCACCAGGCGACCCCGACGACGGACGCCTGGGCGATCCTGACCAACCGGGCCAGCGCCGCGTCGAAATCGGTCACGGCGATCAGGCCGGCGGTGAGTTCCCGCAGCATCGCCGCCGTCTCCAGCACGCTCAGGGTCTCGGTGCCGACGGCTCGCGTCTCCAGGTTCACCGGGCCACTGCCCCCGCCGGGACCACCGACGACCGGTGCCTCGTACCGCCCCTGCGCTGTCTCATCGTCTGCTCTCTCCCGATTCATCCGACCCGCGCTAGTACCCCCGGCAAGCCGGGTCGAAACGGCCGAAAAGTCTCCGCGCCCAGGTCGGCGGGGCGGGAACGGCGGGACGCCGCGCGGGTGGGGCGGCTCCGGTTTCCCGGAGCCACCCCACCGACGTCAGCGCGGGGCTGCGCTGAGCCGGCGGCCCACCGAGGCGATGAGCCGGTCCAACTCCGAGCCGAACGGGTTGTCGTGGACGAGGTACGTCCACGTCGCCGAGGGCCGGACCAGCGTCGAGGAGTCCGGCTGCCAGTCCTCGTCGAACTCGGTCTCGGTGAACGTGGCGATGGTGCGAGCCTCGATCTCCGGGACCAGCGCGTTGAACGCCGGCACGGCCGCCCGGTGGAACTCGTCGAGCGGGTCGAGCCGGCCCAGGGCGCGCAGGTGCACGCCCTCGCGTACCTCGGACAACTCAGCCAGGTGCTCGGCCCACAGCCGGTCGAGGTGATAGAGGGCGATCGACCGGGCCACCCGGGCCAGCAGGTCCTCGTCCATCTCCCCGGCCTTCTCCGGCACCCGTTCCAGCAGCATCAACGCGGCGATGTCGCTGGTCAGCAGCCGCTCCCGCCGCTCGGCGAGGGCCTTACGCTGCTGCTCGATCACCACGCTGTAGCGCCAGGTGTTGCGGTGGATCTCGTGGTTGACGCCCTCAGCGACCCGCTGGGCGTGCTCCACCGCGTAGTCGACCTGCGGGTCGGTGACCAGGCCGTCGGCGTTCATCCGCGGCGAGGCCGGCACGGCGTCGCCGGCGTGCCGGACCACCAGGTCGTCCTCCAGGCTGACGAAGAACACCGACCCGCCCGGGTCGCCCTGCCGGCCCGCCCGGCCGCGTAGCTGGTCGTCGACGCGGCGACTGTCGTGCCGGCCGCTGCCGATGACGTAGAGGCCGCCCAGCTCGGCGACCCGCTCCCGGTCCGCCTGGTCGCTGCCGCCGAGCCGGATGTCGACACCCCGGCCGGCCATCTGGGTGGAGACGGTGACCGCGGCGTACGCGCCCGCCTCGGCGATGATCGCCGCCTCCTCGTCGTCGTTCTTGGCGTTGAGCACCACGCAGGGCACCCCGGCGGCGTTCAGGCCGGCGGCGAGCTGCTCGGACTCCTTGACGTCGAGGGTGCCGACCAGCACCGGACGGCCGGCGTCGTGGCAGCGCCTGATCTCGTCGACCAGCGCCTCGTCCTTCTCGGCCCGGGTGGCGTAGATCCGGTCTGGCTCGTCCTCCCGGACGCAGGGGGTGTTCGGCGGAATCACCGCCACCTCCAGGCCGAAGAACTCGCGTAGCTGGTCGCCGACCAGCACCGCCGTGGCGGTCATGCCGCACACCTTCGGGTAGAGGGCGATGTACGCCTGCACGGCGATGGTGCCCAGCACCTCGCCCTCGGCGGTGGCGTCGAGGCCCTCCTTTGCCTCCACAGCCGCTTGCAGCCCGTCGGGCCAGCGGCGGCGTTGGGCCACCCGGCCGCGCATCTCGTCGATCAGCTCCACCGAGCCGTCCCGGACGATGTAGTCGACGTCCCGGTGCAGCAGGGCGTGCGCGTGCAGGGCCACGTTGACGGCGGAGAGCTGCCCGACGTGCTCGGTGTCGTACAGGTCGATGCCGCCGAGCTTGGCCTCCACGGCGGCGAGGCCGGCGGAGGTGAAGGCGACGCTGCGACCGTCCTCGGCGACCGTGTAGTGCTTGCCCTTGCGCAGGCCGCGCACCAGTGCCGCCGCGGCGTGAACCGGATCCTGCTCGCCGCCGACCGCGCCCGCAAGGACCATCGGCACCCGGGCCTCGTCGATGAGGATGGAGTCGGCCTCGTCGACGATCGCCGTGCGCAGCGGCGGCTGGACCCGGTCGTCGAGGTCGGTGACGAGCTGGTCGCGCAGGTAGTCGAAGCCGGCCTCGCTGACCGAGACGTACGTGACGTCGCAGGCGTACGCCTCGCGCCGCTGCACTGGGGTGGACGCCTCGTTGACCCAGCCGACGCTCAGGCCGAGCAGGGTGTAGACCGGCTCCATCCACCGGGAGTCGCGGCGGGCCAGATAGTCGTTGACCGTGAGCACGTGCACCGGGCCGTTGCCGAGCCGGACGTGCCCGTACGCGGCGATCGCGGCGGTCAGGGTCTTGCCCTCACCGGTGGCCATCTCGGCGACCTTGCCGGAGAGCAGGGCCATCGCGCCGAGCAGCTGCACGTCGTACGGCCGCTGGTCCAGCCCGCGCCGGGCGGCCTCGCGGCCGATCGCGCAAATCTCCTCGTACCCCGTGGCGGAGCCGGCGGCCTCGGTGAGCTCGGCGTCGGTCAACGCCGACAGCTCCTCCTCGCGGGCCTCGATGGCCGGCAGCAGCTTCTCCAGCGGGCCCAGGTCGACCGTGGTGCCGGGACGCTGGAGGAACCGACGGAACCTGCTCTTGAACCGTTGCGACACACCCATGAGCCGCAACGGTACGCGACCCGGACCGGATCGGGTGGCCCGGCCGGTCCGTGGCGGGACGGACACGCCCCGCCACGGACCGCGCCCGGCGATCCCTCAGGCGGTCAACACCACCTGGAGCTCCTGGCGGCGCCGCTGCGCCAGGTCGGTCAGCAGCGTCGGAGCCTGCTCGAACGGCACCACCGCCGACACGAGGTGCTTGCGGATCTGATCGCCGTACGCCCGCAGCAGGTCGATCGTCTCGACCGACAGTCGCTCCCGGTCCCAGGTCGGAGCGAGCCCGCGCGGCACCCGCCCGATCTGGGCGCAGCGCAGCGACAGCCCGTTGTGGTGGAACTCCTCGCCGAACCGGACGGCGTCCGCGCCGGCCTGGTAGAAGGCCAGGTCGATCACGGTGCCCTGGGGGCGCAGCAGGCGCAGCGCGAGCTGCAACGCCCACGCCTGCCCCCGGCACTGGAAGACGACGTCGGCGCCCCGATCGCCTGCGGCGTGGTTCCACCGGGTCTTCAGCACCACCGCCGGATCGCCGGCGTCCGGGTCGAGGGTGTCCAACCCGAGCGCCTCGGCGACCCCCCGCCGTTGCGGGGTCGGGTCGAGCACCACCACCGACGCCGCGCCGTGGCGCTGGGCGAACAGTGCGGTGAGCAGGGCCACCACCCCGCCGCCGACCACCGCGACCCGGCGGCCGGCCACCCCGTCGCCGAGCGACCGGACGTCGGGGCCGCACAGGTCGGCGGCGGCGTGCAGCACCCCGTTGGCGCAGATCGGGCCCATGTGCGCGACGTAGACCCCGAGCAGGGGGTCGAGGTCGTCGGGCAGCGGGACGAATCGCTCGGCGACCGGGTCGGCCACGTGGGAGGTGCGGTGGCCGTACGTCATCGCGCCGACCGTGCCGACGGCGATCGCCGGGGTGCGGCTGGCCACCACCCGCCCCACCTGCATGTAGCCCAGCCGGGTCACCGGGTACGGGGTGCTCGCCCGCCCCGGCTGGAACAGCCCCAGCCCGGCGTTCCAGGTGACGTTGAGGTACGGGTTGGTGCCCTTGACGAAGCTCAGCTCGGTGCCGGCGGAGATCCCGCTGTAGAGCGTCTCGACCCGGAACGTGCCGTCGCGCAGCTCGCCGGCGTCCTGCTCGACCAGTTCGACCCGCCCCGGGCCGCTGACCACCACCACCCGGTCACGCATCGGGGCCCACCCCCACCGGGGCCGGCGCGGCGGCGCCCCGGAGGGTCGCGGCCAGGCCGGTGGGCAGCGACACCGGCCGACCGGTACGCGCGGACTCGGCGACCGCGAGGGCCAGCCGCTGGGTGCGCAGCGCCTCGGCGTATGGGACCCGCACGTCGTCGCCGACGCCCCGGACCGCGTCGACGAAGGCCCGGTCGACGGCGGTACGAGCCCCGTCGGGGTCGGCGGGCAGGTGCCGCTCGCCGTCGCCGTCGCGGACGGTCAGCCCGTCCTCACCCAGGCTCAGGGCGAGGCCGTCGGCCAGGATCTCCAGCCCGGCGCGGTGCTTCCAGCCGAGCACGCAGGCGGCGGCGAGGGTGCCCACCGCGCCGTCGGCGAAGCGCAGGGCGGCGGTGGTCACCGAGTCGATGTCGGCCCCCTCGACCGGCGGGGGGGCGCCGTCGCCGTACGCGGTCACCTCGGCCACCTCCCCGACGAGCGCGCGCATCAGGTCCAGCACGTGCGCGGCCTGCTCGACCACGGGTCCACCGGAGCGGTCCCGCCGGGCCCACCAGGCCACCGGGGGCACCTTGTCCAGCCAGGCGCCGCTGACCATCCGCACCGGCCGGCCAACGAGCAGCTCGCGGGCCTGCTCCACCACGTGCAGGTACCGCCAGTGGTGGCCGACGCCGGTGAGCAGCCCGCGCCGGGCCACCAGGTCGGCGACCCGCTCGGCGGTGTCCAGGTCCACCGCGACGGGTTTCTCCACGAACATCGGCACCCCGGCGGCGATCACCGCCTCCTCCACCGGCCCGTGCGCGAACGGGGGCACGCACACGTACACCGCATCCGGGCCGGCGGCGAGCAGCTCGGCCACGTCGACGAACGTCCGCGCCCCGTGCGCGTCGGCCAGGTGCGCCGCCGCATCGCGCGTCACGTCGGTGACGCCAAGAATCTCCACGTCGGAAAAGCCGCCCAGCACCTGGGCGTGGCGCTGCGCCACCCCACCGGCCCCGACCAGTCCCACCCGGCACGCGCGCATCGACAAGCCCTTTCGCCGCGTTTTGACATCCCGCCGGATGCACACTCCCCTCGGGGACGCGCAATCAAACGTTCACCTGCCGGGAACCGGGCGTGGCGCGGCCCGTGATCAAGCTGTTAGCGACAATCCGGTTAGCGCGGGGGCGGCGCCGGGAATTCTTCACTCCGCGTTTTCCGCCATGATCTGGAGGTGTGTCAGTGGGCCGTACGGATTCGAGCGTCACACCGGTGGTGGAGGCATGGGCGACATACCGGACCACCTCAGCGGCAGAGTGGACGCCACGGCGGTTGTTGCGCGCCAAGGGTGACAGCCGGGTCAGCGTGGTGCTGCCGGCACGTAACGAGGAGGCAACGGTCGGCGCGATCGTGTCGACCATCCGCGAGCACCTGATGGACCGCATCGCCCTGGTCGACGAGCTGATCGTGGTCGATTCCCGGTCGACCGACCGGACCGCGCAGGTGGCCCGGGCCGCCGGCGCGGAGGTCGTCGGCCAGGACGAGATGACCCGGGGGTTGCCCCGGCTGGCCGGCAAGGGCGACGCCCTGTGGGCCGGGCTGGCGGCGGCCGAGGGCGACGTGGTGGCGTTCGTCGACGCGGACCTGCGCGAGTTCCGGCCGCACTTCGTCACCGGCCTGATCGGGCCACTGCTGATCGACCCGTCGATCGACTTCGTCAAAGGCTTCTACCACCGGCCGCTGGTGGGGGCGGCCAGTGTGGAGCCCGACGGCGGCGGACGGGTCACCGAGCTGATGGCCCGTCCCCTGCTCAACCTGTTCTGGCCGGAGCTGGCCGGCTTCGTCCAGCCCCTCGCGGGCGAGTACGCCGGTCGGCGCGACGTGCTGGAGCGGGTGCCGTTCGTCTCTGGGTACGGGGTGGAGACGGCCATGCTGATCGACCTGCTGGACCTGGTCGGCCTGGACGCGCTGGCCCAGGTGGACCTGGGTGAGCGCCGGCACCGCCACCAGGACACGGCGGCGCTGGGCCGGATGTCGGCGCAGATCATGCTGACGGCCTGGTCGCGGTTGCAGCGGCGCGGCTGGGCCAGCCCGGGCACGGTGCCGGCCGCCCTGCTGACCCAGTTCCGGCGGGGCGGCTCCGAGGCGCTGCCGAACCTGGAGCGGGAGATCGTGGTCAGCGACGTCTCGATCGAGGAACGCCCGCCCCTGGCGGAGTTGCGGCACCGGGTGCCGCGGCGCCGGGTGCCGGCGTGAGGAAGCAGCCGGACGCCGGGGAGCAACCGTCGGCGCGGCGCGACGGCACCGCCGAGGGAAGGGATCCCGCATGAGCCTCACCGTCCTGATGAACGCCGGCCCGTGGTTGTCCGTGCCACCCCCCGGCTACGGCGGGATCGAGAACGTGATCGCCACCCTGGTGCCGGAGCTGCGCCGGATGGGCGTGCGGGTGGTGCTCGCCTCCGTCGGCAGCAGCACCCTGGCCGCGGACGAGAAGATCGCCGTGTTCGGTGACGGCCAGTTCCACGCGCTGCAACGGCCGTACAACCAGGTCTGCGGCATCTCCCAGGCGCACCTGGGCGGCGTGGTGCGGGCGCTGCACGCCCGCGACGACATCGACCTGGTGCACGACCACGTGGAGGCCGTCGGCCTGGCCACCCTCGCGGCGATGGGCCCGGACGGCCCGCCGGTGCTGCACACCCTGCACTGGGACCTGGCCAAGCATCCCGACCTGTACGGCAACCTCGACGGCGGCGACCGGGTCCGGGTCAACGGGGTGTCCGCCGCACAGCTGGCCCGCGCCCCCCGGGCGCTGCGCGAGCACTCCGTCGGCCACGTGCACCTGTCCACCCCGCTCGCGGTCGACGCCGACCGACGACCCCGGCCGGACAAGGGCGACTACCTGATCATTCTGGGCCGGATCAACCCCGGCAAGGGCCAGGACGTCGGCGCCCGGCTGGCCCGGCGGGTCGGCGTCCCACTGGTGCTCGCGGGGCCGGTCGGGCCGTACCACCGCCCGGAGGACCTGGCCGCGGCGGGCGACGAGGCACGGCAGAACCCGGACGTGCGGTTCTTCTACGACGAGGTGGCCCCGCACGTCGACGGCGACCTGGTCCGCTGGGTCGGCACGGTCGCCGGGCAGGAGCGCGACGACCTGCTGGCCGGGGCCCGCGCCGCGCTGTTCCCGCTGCGCTGGGACGAGCCCGGTGGCACGGCCGTGGTGGAGTCCCTCGCGCTGGGCACCCCGGTCGTGGCGACCGCCCGGGGTTGCCTGCCGGAGCTGATTGAGCACGGCCGCACCGGGTTGCTCACCGACGACGAGGACGAGCTGGCCGACCTGCTGCTGGCCACGAGCGTGCTGAACGCCGACGAGTGCCGGCGGGAAGCCGCGACCCGCTTCACCCCGGCGGTCATGGCCGAGAAGTACGTCGGGCTGTACGAACGGGTGCGCCAGGCCGCCGCCCGCCCCCTGCAACCCGCCTGACGGCGCAAGGAAGGGCACCCTGTTGACGCTTTCGCGTTAGCAGGGGCCTCCTGCCGACACACCGCCGCCCGGTCGCGCGTTTGCGCTGGGCGGCGGCGGGAATCCGCGGCCTGCGGGGAATCCCGCCCAGTGGTGAGGAGGTCGCGGTGACCGGTCCCATGGCCCACGCGCGGGCGCGCGGCAATCCGGCCGACGGCCGGGCCCCGGTGCGGCGTGCCGCTGCCACCGTCGGCGTGGTCTTCCTCCTGGTCGGGCTGCTCGGGTTCGTCCCGGGGATCACCACCGACTTCGGCGACCTGCGCTTGGCCGGGCACCACTCCGGGGCGAAGCTGCTCGGCGTGTTCCAGGTCTCGGTCCTGCACAACGCCGTACACCTGCTCTTCGGGGTGGCCGGCCTGGCGCTGTCGCGCACGTGGGCCGGGGCGCGGACGTTCCTGATCGGCGGCGGGGCGGTCTACCTCGTGCTGTGGCTCTACGGCCTGGCCGTCCACCACGCCAGCGCGGCCAACTTCATCCCCGTCAACAACGCCGACGACTGGCTGCACCTCTTCCTCGGCGCCAGCATGATCGCGCTGGGCGTGCTCACCACGCGTGACCGTCGGCGCCGCTGAGCGGGCCCGCCGTTTCCGTTTCGCCCGGCACCCCGCCGGGTACGTCCGGGTCACCCCCGAGACGGAAACGAGGACCACCGCATGGAGCCCGTGGCGGGCGCGTGCCGGCGGGCCCGGGAACTGGTCGCCGACGCCTGCGGCCGGTGGAACCTGCCGGAGCTGGTCGGTCCCGCCTCGGTCGGTGCTCAGCGAGCTGGTCGGCAACGTGGTAAGGCATGCCGGCACCCCGATGACGGTCACCCTCACCCTGCGCCGGCCGTACCTTCAGGTCGCCGTCGCCGACGACAGCCGCGCGGCGGCCCGGGTGGGGGCCGCGCCGGACCCGCGGGCCGAGGGCGGCCGGGGGTTGCTGCTGGTCCGGGAGCCGACCCAAGCGCTGGGGCAGCGCGCCGTTGGTCGACGGCAAGGTGGTCTGGGCGATGCTGCCCGCCGCCTGACTCGACACCCCGAATTGACCGAAATTACCGCTCTCGCCTGATTACATAGGGAGAGGGGCGGGTAGGCACGCCCGTCCCTTCTGTCGCCACGACGGGGTGAGAAGCATGCCCAAGCGGGTAACCACCGAGCCTGCCCGAGACCGGGGGCCCGCGATCCTCGCGCCGGCCCGCTTCGGCGGTTTTCCCGGCCCGGTCCGCCCGGCCGTGCCCGGGGCCAAGCTGCTCAAGCTGATCGGGACCACCGACGCGAAGCAGATCGGCCTGCTCTACCTGGTCACCTCGTTCGTCTTCTTCCTCATCGGCGGGGTGCTGGCCCTGCTGCTGCGCGCCGAGCTGGCCAGGCCACGCATGCAGTTCCTCTCCCCGGAGCAGTACAACCAGGCGTTCACCATGCACGGCACGATCATGCTGCTGCTGTTCGCCACGCCGCTGGTGTTCGCGTTCGGAAACTACATCGTCCCGTTGCAGATCGGTGCGCCGGACGTGGCGTTCCCCCGGCTCAACGCCCTCGCGTACTGGCTCTACCTGTTCGGCGGGACCCTGGTCGTCGGCGGTTACGCCACCCCGGGCGGGGCCGCCGACTTCGGCTGGACCGCGTACACCCCGCTGAGCCGGATGGAGCACTCCCCAGGCGTCGGCGCAAACATGTGGATCGTCGGCCTGGCTCTCTCCGGCCTCGGCACCATCCTCGGCGCGGTAAACCTGATCACCACCACGCTGACCCTGCGCGCCCCCGGCATGACCATGTTCCGGATGCCGATCTTCACCTGGAACATGCTGCTCACCAGCGTCCTGGTGATCCTGGTCTTCCCGCTGCTGGCCGCCGCCCTGTTCGCCCTGGCGGCGGACCGGCTGCTCGGCGCGCACGTGTTCGATCCCGCCACCGGCGGGCCGATGCTGTGGCAGCACCTGTTCTGGTTCTTCGGCCATCCCGAGGTCTACATCGTCGCGTTGCCGTTCTTCGGCATCATCACCGAGATCATCCCGGTCTTCGCCCGCAAGCCGATCTTCGGGTACACCGGGCTGGTGCTGGCCACGGTCGCGATCACCGTGCTGTCGATGAGCGTCTGGGCGCACCACATGTTCGCCACCGGCCAGGTGCTGCTGCCGTTCTTCAGCATCCTCAGCTACCTGATCGCGGTGCCCACCGGCGTGAAGTTCTTCAACTGGATCGGCACCCTGTGGAAGGGGCAGCTCACCTTCGAGACGCCGATGCTGTTCGCCGTCGGCTTCCTGGTCACGTTCCTGCTCGGCGGCCTGACCGGCGTGCTGCTGGCCAGCCCGCCGGCCGACTTCCACCTGCACGACACCTACTTCGTGGTGGCGCACTTCCACTACGTGCTCTTCGGCACCATCGTCTTCGCCGCGTTCGGCGGGGTCTACTTCTGGTTTCCGAAGATGACCGGGCGGCTGCTCGACGAGCGGCTGGGCAAGCTGCACTTCTGGACGATGTTCGTCGGCTTCCACGCCACCTTTGTCGTGCAGCACTGGCTCGGCGCCGAGGGCATGCCCCGCCGGTACGCCGACTACCTGCCCGGCGACGGCTTCACCACGCTCAACATGATCTCCACGGTCGGGTCGTTCGTGCTCGGCGCGTCCACGCTGTTCCTCGTCTACAACGTCTGGAAGTCCTGGCGGTACGGGGCGATGGTGTCGGTGCACGACCCGTGGGGCTTCGGCAACTCGCTGGAGTGGGCCACGACCTGCCCGCCCCCGCTGCGCAACTTCGACCGGATGCCCCGGATCCGCTCCGAGCGCCCCGCCTTCGACGCCAAGTACGGCCACCTCGTCGCCGACCTGGGCCGGGACCTGCCGCAGCGCACCACGAAGCCGCCACAGAGCCTCGCCGAGGAGCTGCACCACGAGCGGCACGTTCCCGAGTCACCGGCGGCCGAGGGCGCGCACGGTGCCCGGGAGGCAGTCGCGTACCACCCGGCGCCACAGTCGGGCGCCCGGCCGGTGGACGTGCCGGAGCCGGAGGACGTCCGCCGGCCCAGCTTCGACGCCACCGACGAGCCGGAGGTGGGCGGGCTGGGCGCGGAGCGGGCACCGCAGGAGAACGAGCGCTGGCGTCACCCGCACAGCAAGGGCGACACGACAAAGTACTGAGCCCCGCGCGGGCGAGATGTGAGAAGGGCTCCCCTGTCTACCTCAGGCGTTAACAGGGGGCCCCTCCTTGCACCTCACCCCCGCTTCGCCGGTTCCGTCTCGGCCGGGCCGTTCTGCCACGGCGGCGGGGCGTCGGCGAGCATCGCCTGCCGCAGCCAGGTCAGCGCCCGCGACAGCAGCCGGGAGACGTGCATCTGGGAGATGCCGAACCGGGCGGCGATCTCGGCCTGGGTCTGGTTGCCGTAGAAGCGCATGGCCAGAATCCGCCGTTCCCGCCAGGGCAGCCGGTGCAGCAGCCCGCTGACGGTCACCCGGTCGTCGACCGACTCCAGCGCGTTGTCGCTCTCGCCGACCAGATCGCCGAACTCCGCCGAACTCTCCCCGCCGACCGGCGCGTTGAGCGACGCCGGGCTGTAGCCGGCCGCGGATTCCAGGGCGGCCAGGATCTCCTCCTGCGGGGTCTCCAGCCGCTCGGCCAGCTCGGCCACGGTGGGGGCCCGGGACAGCTCGCTGGTCAGCGCGGCGGTGGCCTGGCCGACCTCCAAGATCAGGTCGCGCAGCCGGCGGGGCACGTGCACGCCCCAGGTCCGGTCCCGGAAATGGCGCTTGATCTCACCGACGATGGTGATCGCCGCGTACGCGGTGAACGAGCCGCGCTCCGGGTCGTACCGGTCGACCGCGTTGACCAGCCCGAGGCGGGCCACCTGCTCCAGGTCCTCCAACGGCTCACCCCGCCCCCGGTACCGGCGGGCGAGCCGGCCGGCGAACGGCAGCGCGAAACGGACCAGGTCGTCGCGGGCCTCCTGCCGCCGTTCGGGGGGCAGGCCCTTGATCCGCGCCGCGTACGCCAGCGCCGCCGCGTCGAGATCCTCCAGCCCCCGTTCGGTGGGTGGTGGTGTGGTCGTGGTGGACTGTCCGAACATCCGCGCCTCCCTCAGGAAGGTCCCCCGCCCGGATCGGGAAACGGACGTGCGCGTGGCCGAGCCACGCACCGGGCCGGAAATGGGTCACATGACGAGATCCGTCGAGGAGCGGCGGCCGAGGGCCGCGCAGCGTTGCCAGGGCCGTCGCAGCCAGCGGTGTTCCCCCTCCGTAGGTACTCAATCACGCCGGCCCGGGTTCGCGAGGATGTTTCGGCCGGCTGGTGCGACCGACTGCGCGCGCCCCTCGGGCCGCCCGCAGCATGTTGCCCTGCGGCGGCGGGCACGGCGGGCGACCGAGGTCAGCAGACCACCAGGCCCTGGTGGGCGGCCCCGACGCGGATCGCCTCGATGGCGGTCGCGGCGAGTAGCGGCGGGGGCGCGGGCAGGTCGCACGGCTGGGCGCGCAGCACCTCGGTGGCCCGGCGGGTGGGCACCGACGCGACCGGGTAGCCCCGGGCGGCCGTGCGGTCCAGGGCCCGGCGGCGGCGACCGAACGCGGCCACGGCCAGCCACTGCGGCAGCCCCGCGAGGGCCGGCGAGCGCATCCCCGGCGACTCCGGCAGCACGTCCACAGAGCTGAACGGCTCGCTGCCGGCCAGCCACCACTCGGCGGCGTCGACGCTGCGCCGGGCGGCGTTCTCGCACCAGTACGGAACCAGCCCCGCCCGCAGCACCTGCCACGGGTCGAGCAGCCCGCCGCACTCCACGACGAGGCGGTCCCCCGTCTTGCCGGCCCGGCGCAGCCACCCCCGGTAGAGGTCGGCGACCGCGGCGCTGAGCGCCTCCGGCTGGCAGAACAGCACCCGGTGCACCCGGTGCCCGCGCCGGCCGGCCCAGTCCCGGACGGCGAGTTCGAAACCGGGCTCCACGCCGTGCTCGGCGTAACCCTGCGGGCAGACCGCCTGCGGGGGCTCCCAGCGGGCCCCGTCCCCGCCCACCGAGCGGAGCACCTGGCGCAGGGTGTGCGAGTCCGGGTGGAAGTCGACCGGGTCCAGGCCACTGGCCGGGGAGCCGGCCTGGAAGCTGTGCCCGGGCCCGGCGTCGTACACCGGCCAGGTGCGCGCGTCGCGCAGCAGCAGCACCGGGGCGTCGGGGGCGAGGCGGTCGGCCAGGAACCGGGCGTACGCGGTCGGCAGCGACCGCCAGCGCACCGTTAGGGAGACGGTCGCCCCGGCCAGTGGGCCCCGGCTGGCCGGGCAGTGCACCTGGCGTACGTGCACGTCCGGGTTGCCGGCGAGCAGCCGGGCGGCGAGCGCGGCGCCGTGGTCGAGGGCGGGGCCGGGCCGGTCCACCGCGCCCCCGCGCCAGTGCACCGTCGATTCGAACGCGGCGGGCAGCCACGGAACACCGAGGGCGACCGCCAGGTGCACCGCCGCGCCGTGCGGCGAGCCGAGCACGGCCCCCGGGTAGCACCGGCGCGGGTACTGGTCGACGATCCACCGGGCGACCCGGGCGGCGTCGACCTCGGCCGCCTGGTCCGGGGTGAGCGCCACCCGATTGGCCGCCCGCACCGCCGCGGCCCGGCGCACCGGCTCGGGGACGCCGGTGAAACGGGACGGCGTGCCCGGGTCACGCAGGTCGGCGCAGTCCTGTCCGCGCAGGGCCCGCACCGCGGCGGCGAGGAGGATCCGTCCCGTGCTGCCGGCTGCCAGCACCCGATCGCCGGCCAGTCCGGCCCCGTCCGCCGTGAGGTCCGGGCGCACCGTGTGCGCCGGTCCCGACCTGCCTCGTTCACTCACCACGCGGCCCGGCTTCCCGTCCCGATGGGGTCTAAACGGGGGGTCCGCCACCGCGCGTGCCCGCTGGGCGGGTCGTCCGGGCCAGGACCGCATGTCGGAGCCGGCGGGTCAGTGGATCTTCGTGAGCCGCTACCCGGTGGTGTCCGGTTCGCCGGTGGAGAAGAGACCGCGCAGGTCCGCCATTGCCGGCTCCGGCGCGCGCCGCGCGACGGTCGGGTCGACCACGGCCTCCAGCACGCTCGGCCGGTCCGCCGCGAGGACCTCGTCCCACGCCGCGCCGACCAGCTCGGGCCGGTCCACCCGGACGCCGTGCAGGCCGTGCAGGCGGGCCCATCCGGCGTACGGGACGTCGGGGCGTCGGTTGGCGACCCCGGCGGGCGGGCGGCCGTCGCCCACGCCCGAGTTGTCGCGGTTGTTGAGCACCAGCACGACCAGCCGGGGTTCAAACCACTCCCGCCAGTAATGGGCCACGGTGATCAGCTCGGCCAGCCCGTTGAGCTGCATCGCGCCGTCGCCGGCGAGGGCGAGCACCGGCCGGTCGGGGCGGGCGAGCTTCGCCGCCACCGCGTACGGCAGGGCGCAGCCGGTCGACCCGAGGGTGCCGCAGAGGTGGGCGGCTACGCCGGGCGGCAGCTCCAGGTGCCGGGCGTACCAGTAGACGACCGAGCCGACGTCGACGGCGACCGTCGCCTCGCGGGGCATCCGGGCGGAGAGTTCGTGCAGCACGAGCTGCGGGTTGACCGGCTCGGCGGGTTCGGCGGCGCGGGCCGCCGCCTGCCGCCACCGGTCCACCGACGCCTCCACCGTCTCGCGCCACGCCCGCCTGGGCCGGTCCGGCACGCGGGCCAGCAGGGCCCGCAGCGTCTCGGTGGCGTCGCCGACCAGCGGCACGTGCCGACCAGGATCGCCACCCGGTTGCCCATTCCGAGCAGCGACGCGGCGGCGGCCAGGTCGGTGTCGTGCGGCAGCACCTGCGCCAGCGGTTCCCCCGGCGTCGCCGACATCACCCCGGCGAACTGCGGGACCAGGGCGGGCACCGGGGCCACCTGCACCTCGCGGGGCAGCACCACGCAGGTGGGGCTGCGGGTGGCGGCGGCGGTGCGCAAAGCCTTGCTGTCCAGCTTGGCGTCGTACAGGCCATTGAGCAGGTGCACCGCGCTGGGGCCCTGGGTGGCCAGGCAGACCCCGATCTCGCCGGTGAACTTGGCGTGCCCGCTGGCCATGAAAAAGGCGGTTTCGCCGTGCCGGGCGGGCACGAACTCCGGGTCCCCGCCCGCGCGGTTCAGGGCGGCGACGACCGGGTCGATGGCGGCTCCCGGACACCCGAAGGCGCGCGGCACCCGCCAGGCCCGCAGCCGCTCCACCACCAGGTCGGCGACCGTACGCTCAGCCATTTGGACGACCGGAGGTGGCAGCGTCGACGTAGCGCAGCACCGCGCCCACCCCGTCGGCCAGTTCAGGCGCCTCGTCCGGGGCCAGCACGGTCAGCTCGGCGTCGGTGCCGACCAGCGCCCGCACCAGGGCCGCGTCGGCGCGTACCCGCTGCGGGTCGGCCACCGAAACGGCGGTGAGCTGGCCCGGGTCGGTGGCGATGTCGGTCGCCGCCGGCCCGATCCACAGCTGCGCCGTCGACGACGGGTCGTCCACGATCAGCATGGTGTCGACCTGGTTGCGGCGCAGCGCCGACACGACGGCGTCCAGGCCCGCCCCAACGTCCTCCTGCATGCCGAAGCGGTCCAGCGTGGCGGCGATCCGCTGGTCGGCCACCTCGGCGATGGTCTGCACGGTGACGTCGTCCATCAGCGCCGGGTCCGCCCCGGCGTGCCGCGAGCCGGCGTCGGTGCGCACCAGCGCGTCCTGCCAGCGCTCCGGCAACTGGGCGGCGATCATGCCGGTGGCTCGCACGTCGCCGGCGACCACCACCACCTCCGCGCCCACCTTCTCGGCCAGTTCCACGGTGGCCGCCGCCGCGTCGCCTGCGTTGTGGTGCCAGGCCTCCATGGCGGCCCGCTGGTAGCGGGACTGCGACCAGCCGCCCGGGTTGACGCGGCGAAGTTGGAAGTCCTCCCGTCCGGTGACGTGGGCGCGGCGGGGCACCCCGCCGGCGCTGACGGCCACGGCGTCCGCGCCCCTGCGGTCGGCCAGCACCCGCACCCAGGCGACCTGTTCGCCGCGTTGGGCGAGCAGCGGCATGGTGTGCGGCAGTTCCGACACCGCCGCCAGGTCCCGCAGCGGAGGGGCGGACAGGTACTCGGTGAGCACCGCCCGGCCCCGGGTGGCGAACACGGCGATGCCGTAGTCTCCCGGCATCGGGTCGTGTCCGCGGACCACCCGTTCGACGGCGTCCACGGTCGGCGCGTCGGCACCCTGCTCCAGCAGTTCCCCCTTGAGGGCCCGCCAGCGCAGATCCAGCGCCGGATGGGCGTCGTGGGTGTCCCGGGAGGCGTCCAGATAGACCGAGCACCACGGCCCGGGACGGTCGTAGAGCGGGCGCAGGAAGGACAGCTGCATGCTCGACCCCTTTCCAGCTCGACCCCCCGCTTACCCGCGTCGGTCGCCTTGTCACCTGGCGGTGCGACTTGCCGGGTCGGCTCGCAGGTGACGGCCTGGCGGCCCCGTCGGCCGCGGACGCCACGAGCGTGACTCGCGTTCATTCATGTCATTCGACGGCATCGCCGGATACGATCGGTGTAGGAAATCGGACCCTCCGTAGTGAACGACTCTCGGTGGTGGACAATGGACAGCGACCTCGACCACCGGCGGATCGCCCGCCCGACGCAGCGGATCGTGACCGGCCGCGTCGTCCGGTTGCTCGACGGTTACCCGCGTGAGCTGAAGATCGGTCAGCCCGTGCTCGTCGCCGTGGTGACGGCGGCCAGCGTGATGGGTCTGCTGCTGCTGGCGTTCCGCTCGCTGCTGTCCAGCGGCGGTGGCGGCGCCCGGCGCACCTGGAAGGAGCTGCGCAAGGGGCCGGAGTATCTGGTCACCCCGTTGCGGCTGCGCGACTCCACCGACAGGCTGTGCGAGGTGGAGTTGCACGGGCACCTGCCGCAGAGCGCGCTGCACCCGGCCGACTGGGTGCAGATCACGCTGAAGCCGCAGGACCCGGACTTGCCGCCCCGGGTCGTGCAGATCGTCAACCTCACCACCGGGCAGCTGTTGCGCCCCCGCCACGCCACCGTGTGGACCCACCTCGGCCCGCCGCTGCTGCTCCAGGCGATGCTGGGGGCGCTGCTGATCCTCGTGGTCGGCGCGGTCGTCCTGCTCACCTGAGGTCGCACACCCGGGTTCTGCGAGCCCGGGTTCCGCGCGCCCGGCGGCGGGCCTGCGCAGGTCAGCCTATCGGGGTGCGGGGTCGGTCCGGCTCGGGCGCGGTGCGCAGCATGCCCCGGCGGGTGGCCCAACGCTCGAAGGCCAGGGTGGCGAACGGCGGCACGGAGCAGGCCAGCGCCACGAGGGTCGGCCAGGGCCGCCACCGGTGCACCCAGGCGACGGCCAGCACCAGCACACCGTAGGCGACGAAGAGCCCGCCGTGGATCGGGCCGAAGATCTTCACCCCGATCTCGTTGCCCGGCGGGCCGTACTTGACGGCCATGCCGACCAGCAGGGCCAGCCAGGAGCACGCCTCGGCGACCGCCGCCGCGACGAACAGCTTGGTGATCTTCTCGCGCATCGTCACTCCCCCACCGGTTGCCGGTCATGCTAGCCAGCCCGACCGACGCCCCGGTGACGCGGCGGGCGGAGGCGACGGGGATCACGCGGGCCCTGGCGGGTACGTAGAGGAACCTTCGGGTCTTTCCCCAGCCCACCGCACCGTGCAAGGTTAGGGGAACCAACGGTGGCAGGGTGGTGACTATGGGCGAGGAAGTCGGGGCGCGCACCTTCAGTCGTGAGGACCGGGCCCGGTATCGGGAGAAGGTACGCCGGTGCCTGGACGTCTTCGCCGAGATGCTCCGGGAGTCCCGGTTCGACGTCGAACGACCGATGACCGGCCTGGAGATCGAGCTGAACCTGGTCGACGACGCGTCCGAGCCGGCGATGCGCAACGCCGACGTGCTCGCCGCGATCGCCGACCCCAGCTTCCAGACGGAGCTGGGGCAGTTCAACGTCGAGATCAACGTGGCGCCGCGCCGGCTGGCCGGCACCGGCACCGCCGCGTTCGAGGAACACGTGCGGGCCAGCCTCAACGCCGCCGAGGCCAAGGCCCGGGGCATCGGGGCGCACATGGTCATGATCGGCATCCTGCCGACGCTGCGCCCGGAGCACCTGACCGCCGAGACCCTGTCGGCCAACCCACGGTACGCGCTGCTCAACGAGCAGGTCTTCGCCGCCCGCGGCGAGGACCTGCGGATCTCGATCGGCGGGGTGGAGCGCCTCGCCGTCACCGCCGACACCATCACCCCGGAGGCGGCCTGCACCAGCACCCAGTTCCACCTCCAGGTCAGCCCGGCTCAGTTCGCCGACCATTGGAACGCCGCCCAGGCGGTCGCCGCCATCCAGGTCGCCCTCGGCGCGAACTCGCCGCTGCTGTTCGGCCGAGAGCTGTGGCGGGAGACCCGCATCCCCCTGTTCCAGCAGGCCACCGACACCCGGGCGGAGGAGATCAAAGCCCAGGGGGTACGCCCCCGGGTATGGTTCGGCGAACGCTGGATCACCACCGTGTTCGACCTGTTCGAGGAGAACGTCCGGTACTTTCCGGCGCTGTTGCCGGTGTGCGACCCGGAGGACCCGGCCGAGGCCCTGGCCCGGGGCGACGTGCCGAAGCTCGCCGAGCTGCGGCTGCACAACGGCACCGTCTACCGCTGGAACCGGCCGGTGTACGACGTGTACAAGGGCCGCCCGCACCTGCGGGTGGAGAACCGGGTGCTGCCTGCCGGCCCGACCGTGCTCGACACCATCGCCAACGGCGCGTTCTACTTCGGGCTGGTCCGGGCCCTCGCCGAGTCGGACCGGCCACTGTGGTCGCAGATGTCGTTCAGCGCCGCCGAGGAGAACTTCAACAGCTGCGCCCGGCACGGCATCGACGCGCAGGTGTTCTGGCCCGGCCTCGGGTACCTGCCGGTCACCGAACTGGTGCTGCGTCGGCTGCTGCCGCTGGCCCACCACGGCCTGGACCGTTGGGGGCTGGACCCGGCCGAGCGGGACCGGCTGCTCGGAATCATCGAGCAGCGCTGCCTGACCGGCCGCAACGGTGCGACCTGGCAGGTGGGTACCCTGCACCGGCTGGAGTCCGCCGACCACCTGGACCGACCGGAGGCGCTGCGCGAGGTAATCCGACACTACGTGGAGCTGATGCACAGCAACCGCCCGGTCCACGAGTGGCCGATCCCCTGACGGGGGCGGGCCCGCCCCACCACTGCCGGCCCGCTGCCGCCCCTCGGCCACCGGCCCACCGCTGCCGCCTCCCTCGCGGGCGGCTGGCGGTGGTCAGGTCACGGACGCGGCAACCATCGATTCGTACCGGCCGCCAGCGTCGCTGACGGGCCGGTGGTCCTCGTCGGCCGCCAGGCGGTGCAGCGTCTCCAGCAGCCCGTCGGCCTCCGGCAGGTCGAGCGCCTGCCGCAGCCGCGTCCGTTCCGCGTCCAGCTCCGGCCAGTACTCGCGGATCTCCTCGTCGGTGCGGGCCAGCCAATCCCGCAGCCGCGCGCCGCCGTCGTCGCCGTACGGGACCGCCGTCGCGTCATGGATGCTGGAGATTCCGACAACGAGGGCGAGTGCGGCGCGCAGGTCGGTCGCGATCAGGCCACCCTGCCCCTCCGACCCGACGTACAGCACGGGTCGGGTGTCACCCTTCCCCACCAGCATGAAGGCACCGCCCGCGCCGTCGCCGGCGATCATCTCCAGGGGCTCACCGTTGGGCAGGTGCACCGGCTCCGGCGGGCCACCCGCCACCCGCGTCGAATCGAAGTCGAACTGGCGCAGCAGGTCGACGAGCCACGGAGTGCCGGCGATGCGGCCCAGCAGCAGGACGTCGGACCTCTCGTCACCCACCCCGC